>JAYUQJ010000143.1:0-4543 GCA_043756825.1 Betaproteobacteria bacterium
CAGCCATAGCCCGGGCTATGGCGAGCATTTGCAACGACGAGCGGGTGCGTTTTGGGGTGGTGAGCGGGCATGATCGAAAAACTCTCAGTCTCTCAGCCCGGATTCAGGCTGACCGCAAGCGCTACGACGTGACGCTGCGCAACGTCGAGTTGATCGGTGAGGCTTGCACGCATGTGCCGCCCGAGGTGCGGGCGCTGGCGTCGGACCTGCCATGGCGCGACATCATCGGCACGGCACCCGCAATCGCCTGGCGCAGGCCTGACTGGACATGGATGCAGACACAGTGTGGACATCGTGTCGAACGAGCTGCCCCCGCTGAACGATGCGCTGACAGCCCTGCTGGCCCGGCGCTGAGGACTGCGTTTCCGGGTGCCTACATCATCAGCGCGTTGACCGCGTAGCAGTCCATGCGGTGCGTCGGCTGCTAGGGTTGCTGCTGCCCAGTGGCAGCCTGCCCGCCGACGGCGCTGCGCTATCCTGCCAATTTCCCCAACCCCACCCATTGACCAACATGACCGCCGGGATTCACGCCGACACCTTGCGGCCCGCGCATTGCCAGCCTCAGCCTGGGCTGCCCTGCCTCTTCCGCCTGGGACATACCGAAGAAGGCCAGGCCCCAGTGCTGCTGCCCTTGCCGCACACCAGCAGCTTGTGGCTGGACGCCGACGACACCGATGCCGCGCTCGCCCTGGCCGAAGACTGGGCCTTGCAACTGCTGCTGCAGGCACCCGCTTCGCACCTGGAGGTTTACGTGCACGACAGCGGGCTCGCTCAGCAAGACCGCGACGATGCCTGGGCCCAGCTGCAACTGCTGCGGGTGCGCAGTGCCCATCTGCTGGACCAGGCGCCTGCCGTGCGCGCTGAGCTGGACAGCCTGCTGGCCCACCCTGGCGCGCAAGAACCGGGCCGCCTGCTGCCCGAGATACGCCAGGAATTAGACCTGCTGCCCAAGCTGCTGGACAAGCTGGCCGGCTTGCAGCAGGCCGGCCTACCCGCCGCTGACCGGGCCGCGCTGCTGCCGCCGGGCCTGTTCCAGGTCAGTGTGGCGCTGAAGAGCCTGGACACCTTGCTGCGCCGCGTGCCGGCCCAGGGCGTAGGGCGCTTTGTCAAGATCGGCGCAGGCGGCGAAAAGCTGCCGGCCTTTGCTGCCCAGTGGGTGGCGGTGCTGGACACCGCCGCCGGCCTGATGTGGGAGGTCAAGACCGAAGGTGAGCTGCACAGCCGCCACACCAAGTACACCAACCACGGCAAGGACCAGGCCGGCGACAGCGGCTGGCTGGTCAAGCAATGCAACCAGCAGCGCTTTGCCGGCCATGCCGACTGGCGCCTGCCCACCAAGGACGAACTGGTGGGTTTGGCCCAAGCCAAGGACAGGCGGGAATGGAGCCCGAATGATGAAGACTTTCACTGGTCTTCGTCGGCTGCGGCCGGTGAGTTCGCCTGGGACGTCAACCTCTACGATGGCGGCGCCCTCGACGACGACTACCGCAGCGGCCAGTACGCGGTGCGGGTGGTGCGAGCCGGTCAGTGATTGGATTTTGGAAAGCTCCCTTCGATGAGCACCCCCCGTGCCCTGCCGCCGCTGTACCGTGATTTGAGGCGCCTGACGCTGCTGACCGAGCAGTTGGTCAGGGGCTTTGCGAGGTACCACAAGTACACGCTGGGTACCGACCTGCGCCAGCAAAGCATGCGGGCCTGGCGGCTGGCACACCGCGCGCATTTCGACCCAGCGGGCCAAGCCCGCTGGGTCGAAAATTTGGTTTGGGCAGTCGATGACTTCAAGCTCAGCCTGCAGATGGCGCAGGAGCTGGGCGCCTTCAGAGATTTCCGCCAATTTGAACCCGTGGCCTTGTTGGCCGTCCAGATTGGCAAGCAGTGTGGCGGATGGCACCGGCAAACCCGTTCGCGGGGGCCAGCCGCAAGCGAGGATGCACCGCCGCCCTTGGGCGGTGCCGGGCAGCAGCAAGGCAACCCAACGGCTTAGCCCAATGGTGTGCCAGGCGAGCCTTGATTCACTGAGTGCCCGCGCCACCGGGCACCCGCAGCCACTCTGTAGCTGCGGGTGCCCGGTCTGGAGATGCCGAAGCGGCCCTACCCGTTGGGATGGGCCGCCAGGGCGCAAGCGCGCGGGCTGGCGTCTTCGTCGGCTGCGGCCGGTGAGAACGCCTGGAACGTCAACCTCAACGATGGCAGCACCAACGACAACAACAACCGCAGCAACCAGAACGCGGTGCGGGTGGTGCGAGCCGGTCAGTGAAGATGATGAAACGGTCTGACCAGGCAGGGTTCCAGGGGCGCGCCCGCCAGGCGCCCAGGGTGGGTGTGCCACTCACCTTGGGCCAGGCCCATGCGGCCTGGCAACGCGCCCGACGCCGCAAAAAGCCCAGCGCCAGCCGCTGGCGCTTTGAGCGGCGTTGGCTGGACAGCCTGGTCGACTTGACCGAAACCTTGCAAGCGGGCCACTGGCAGCCGCGCCACACCCAATGCTTTGTCGTGCACCGACCCAAGACCCGTGAGGTGCATGCGCCCGACTTTGCCGACCGGGTGCTGCACCACTGGCTGGTGCCGCAACTGGAGGCAGTGTTCGATGCCGGCTTCATCCATGACAGCTACGCCAACCGCAATGGCAAGGGCACGCTGGCAGCCGTGCAACGGCTGCAGGGTTTCATGCGCCAACGCCAGGATGGGCAGAGCGGCGGCTGGGCCTTGAAGCTGGACGTGCACAACTGCTTCAACCGCATCCACCGGCCCACGCTCTACCGACTGTTGGTGAACGGCCTGGACAAGGCGCAGCGTGCGCGGCGCGTGGACAACGGCTGCGCCCTGCAGTTGCGCAGCTTATGCCACCGCCTGCTGGCCCAGCCCACCCGCATGCGCATCACCGACCCTGCGGCGCACCGGCGCCTGCCGCCCCACAAGCGGCTGGACCTGGCGCCAGCGGGCCGTGGCATCCCGGTGGGCAACCTCACCAGCCAATTTTTTGTCAACGTCTACCTCGACCGGCTGGACCAGTTTGTCAAGCACGAGCTGAAGGTGCGCCACTACCTGCGTTTCGTGGACGACATGGTCTTGCTGGGGGACTCCGCAGCCCAGTTGGTCGGCTGGCGTGAGCGCATTGCCGGCTTTCTGGGCGGTCAGCTGGGCCTGTCGCTGCGCAACATGCCGGGCCCGGTCTCGCTGCAGGCCGGGCTGCCGTTTCTGGGCTACCAGGTGTATGCCAGCCACCTGACCGTGTTGCAGCGGTCGGTGCAGCATTGCCGCCAGGCCTTGCAGACGTTTGAACGCCGGCATGTGCGCTGGTATCGGGCGCCCGCCGGCGCGCGCTGGCTGCGCTGGCGTGCGTTGCCCGATCGGCTGCAAGCCTTGCAGCAGCAACTGGCCAGCTACTGGGGGCACTTTGGACATGCGCAGGCTTTTCACCAGCGGCTGGCGCTGATCGCCGAGTTTGCGTGGCTGCAGGCCTTGTTTGAACCCGCAGCGCTTCTTGATGCCCGTCTGCAGCCGGCCTGGCAACCCGACGGTGCCGGTCTCAGCGAACAGCAGACCTTGATGACGCAGTGCTGGCCACACACCGGCGAGACGGTGCCGGTGGCAGATTGGGTGCAGTGCGGTGCACTGTGGCGTGGTCCCCTGGGTGCGACGGCTCAAGTGCACGGATCGGCGGCCCGCCACCGCAAAGCCTGGCAGCCTTACCGCCTGTTGGCCCAGCATGGCTGGCTGCGGCATGGTGCCCGCAGGCGCAGCTTGGTGGAGGCCTTCGGCCCCTGCTACATTGAGTTGCCGACCCAGCCGACACCATGAGCCAAGCCGAATCTGCGAATCAAGCCAAGCCGGACGAGGTGCACACACCAGTGGCCGGGGGCCGCGCGACACGGGCCGATGCGCTGGTGGCACGCGTAGAGCTGGCGGCGGTGGGGGCCTTGGCGGGTGGCTCGGGGTGGTCTGGTCGTAGCGGCCCGGCGGCCATCGTGTCGCAGGCGGTCAATGGCGTTCGCGACGCAGTGGCGCAACATGTCCAGGTCGCACTGGCTTCATCGGCTGCAGGGTCTGCGGCGTCTACAGCAGGGGGTGGTATGTCGGGAATGTCGTCAATCCAGTACCAGTTGGAGCTGCTGGCCAGCTTGCAGGGCTATCTGCGGCAGGTACAGGCCGATCTGGATGGCATGGTCCAGCAGTACGCCCAGCAGTTGGATCAATTGGGTGAGGCCGGCATGACCTCAGAGCGCTTGCGTCATTTTCAAGGCTCGGTCTTTGCCGAGACCCGAGCCGAGTTCACCCGCCTGATCGAGCGTCTGCAGGCGGTTGACCATGTGCAGGTGCGCAGCTACAAGGCCTGGCTGGAAGAAGAACTGAGCCGGTATTGACCGGCCGGCCGGCGCAACCCCTTGATCCAGAGCCCCGCCATGAGAACCCAGGTTTTTGAGCGCGGTGACTCCATCGCGGTTCCCATCCCCAAAGAGCTGGCCTTTGCTGTGCCCTTGCAGGATGTGGATGTGCAGCGGGTGGGCGATACCTGGGTGATTCGCCCGCTGCCTGCCGCCAC
>JAYUQJ010000144.1:0-4540 GCA_043756825.1 Betaproteobacteria bacterium
TTTTCAAGCTTCTTCAAAGGGCGTCGCTGCCATCGAAACGTTTCAGCCAGCCATCATCAACCGCGATCATCAGTCCATCGAATTGGGTGATCACACTCAAGAAGTCGAGCAACCGGTTGTTGGAGATGGCCACGCGATGCGTGTAGCGGCCCAGGTACTCCAGCACCCACTCGGGGCCACCGAACGGCTTCTTGGCGTAGACCACCCAGTCGGCATCGGTCACGGGTGCAAGGTACTTGGCGAAGGCCTGCGCGTCCTGCAACGGCGCCAGCGCATTGAAGAAGTGCAGCTCCTTGTTGTCGAACGCCTGCCGAAGCTGGGTCAGGAACAGGCGCCGGAACAGAGCGGACAGAACCCGCACGGGAAGGAAGAAGCCCGGGCGGCAGGCGATCCAGCGCTGGCCGTCGGGTGAGACGCCGCCGCCGGGAACGACGCAGTGCAGGTGGGGGTGATGCATCAGCGTCTGGCCCCAGGTGTGCAGCACGGCAATGAAGCCGATCTCGGCGCTCAGGTGCTTGGGGTCGGCGGCGATCGTGCGCAAGGTCTCGGCGGTGGCGCGGAACAGGATGTCGTAGACGACGGTCTTGTTCTGGTAGGTGATCGCGGCGATCTCCTGCGGCACGGTGAAGACGACGTGGAAGTATTCGACCGGCAGCAACTCGGCCTGCCGGTCCTCGAGCCACTTCGCCCGGGTCAGCGACTGACACTTTGGACAATGTCTCGACTGGCAACTGTTGAAACTGATGCGCTGGTGGCCACAGGCGTCGCACTGCTCGAGATGGCCTCCGAGCGCTGCCGTGCGACAGCGCTCGATGTCGGTCATGGCACGGCGCTGCCCACGGCTGAGCGAGTCAGCGTGTTGCTCACGATAGGCAGGCCCGATTTGGCGGAAGATGTCCGCCACCTCGAGCCCCGTGGGGCGCAATGCGGCCTCAGAAGTGGGTGGGCTGCGCTACCTTCGGCCGCGCTGGCCCGATATCGGGCAACAAATCCAGCGGGCTGGTGGTCGCGCAGATGGTGCTGGTGGCGACCTTCAGGTAGCGCGAGGTCGTGGACAAGCTGCGATGACCCATCAGCAACTGGATACGGCGCACGTCGACGCCGCGCTCCAAGAGGTGTGTTGCAAAGGCATGCCTGAGCGAGTGCGGGGAAATCGGCTTCTGGATACCGGAGCACCGATGTGCCCTCTGGCATGCCTGGCCCACGGCGTCGCGCGAAACCGGACTGCCCGGAATGTCACCGGGAAACAGCCAGGTCTTGGGGCGACCCGCCCGCCAGTACGAGCGCAACTCCTCCAACAGCCGAGGCGACAGCATCACGTAGCGGTCCTTGCCGCCCTTGCCTTGATCGACCCGAAGCATCATCCGTTGGCTGTCGATGTCGGTGACCTTCAGATGAGTGGCTTCGGACACTCGCAATCCGGCTGCATAGGCCGACATCAGAATGGCCCGATGCTTCATGCTGTGGACGGACTCGAGAAAGTGCATGACCTCCTCGGGGCTGAGAATCACCGGCAGCTTGAATGGCTTCTTGGGCATCGGAATCTCATCTGGCGCCCAGTGCCGCTTGAGGGTGACCTTGTACAAGAAGCGCAAGGCGGAGACGGCGATGCCGACGCTGGCCGGTGCGAGCTTGCAGTCTTCGACGAGATGCACCTGGTATGCGCGGACCTTCTCGGGGCCCATCGTGTCTGGCGGACAACCAAAGTACCGGGCGAACGACGAGACCTGCTGCAAGTAGGACTGCTGCGTGTTCTCGGCAAGGTTGCGAATGCTCATGTCTTCGAGCATCCGCTGGCGTAGCGGTGTCATGGCAAAGCTCCTGGTTGGATGGTCGATGGATGCTGCAGAGGGCAGCACCTCTATCGTTCTCCAATCCGCGTGCCGAAGAAACCTCCCGACTACGCGCTCCGATCTTCGAGAACCACCTACCGCGCCAGCGGTTTAGTGCAATGTGGGGTGGCTGGACGCTCACGCACCTGCACCTGAAATTGCATCTGCATCTGCTTCTGCTTATGCATCTGCATCTGCATCTGCTTCTGCTTATGCATCTGCATCTGCATCTGCATCTGCATCTGCATCTGCAGAACCGGGATCGTGGTGGGCGGCAGGTCAACACCGTTGGACAATCGGCAGATGAGCACTGCCGCCATCCCCCACGCCGACCCGCGCGGCACCTTGCGGGCCCTTTATGACGCCGCAGTGCAGCGCGCCCTGCCGGCCCACAACACCGCGCCTTGGCTGCCCGCGCCGCCGCGGGGCCGCACCGTGGTGATCGGCGCCGGCAAGGCCGGTGGCGCGATGGCCGCTGCGGTGGACGCGCTGTGGCCGGCCGGCGCGCCGATCAGCGGCCTGGTGGTCACCCGCTATGACCATGTGCCGCCTGCCTACCGGGCCAGGCCCGGGCGCATCGAGGTGGTGGAAGCCGCCCATCCGGTACCTGACGAGGCCGGGCAACGGGCTGCCCGGCGCATCCTGGCGCTGGCCCAGGGACTGACGGCCGACGACCTGGTGCTGTGCCTGATCTCGGGCGGCGGGTCGGCCCTGCTCAGTCTGCCGGCCGATGGTCTGACGCTGGCCGACAAGCAGGCCGTCAACAAGGCCCTGCTCAAGAGCGGTGCAGCCATCGACGAGATGAACTGCGTGCGCAAGCACCTCTCGGCGATCAAGGGCGGCCGGCTGGCGGCGCTGTGCGCGCCGGCCCGGGTGCTGACGCTGGCCATCAGCGATGTGCCCGGCGACGACCCGGCGGTGATTGCCAGCGGCCCCACCGTGCCCGATGCCACCACCTGCGCCGACGCGCTGGCGATCCTGCAGCGCTATGGAATCGATTTGCCGCCGGCCGCGCGAGCCGGGCTGGAAAGTGGCGCCCTGGAGTCACCCAAGCCGGGCGATGTGCGCTTTGCCGGCCATGCGCTGCACATGATCGCCACGCCGCGCCAGAGCCTGGAGGCCGCCGCCGCGCTGGCCGACCGCCAGGGTCTGGCCGCGCACATCCTCAGCGACGAAATCGAGGGCGAGAGCCGCGAGGTGGGCCGGGTGCATGCGGCGCTGGCACGCTCGGTGGCACGCCACGAAACCCCCTTCGCCAAGCCCTGCGTGATCCTGTCGGGCGGCGAGACCACGGTGACGGTCAAGTCCAGGGGCGGGCGCGGTGGCAGGGCCACGGAATTTCTGCTGGCTTGCGCGATGGCACTGCAAGGCGCGCCCGGCATCTGGGTGCTGGCCGCCGATACCGATGGCATCGACGGCATGGAAGACAACGCCGGCGCCGTCGTCAGCCCCGACACGCTGGCCCGCGCCGCTGTGCTGGGCTTGAAGCCGGCGGATTTCCTGGACCGCAACGACGCCTACAGTTTCTTCGCCGCGCTGGGCGACCTGGTGCTACCGGGGCCGACCTTCACCAACGTCAATGACTTCCGGGCCCTGTTGGTGTTGTGATCCGCGCGCAGGTCCGGTTCTGGGCTCCACCGTCAAAGGGCCCAGGCGTGGGCCAGCTATGCGCCAGCGTCCGGCCCGCCGAAGAACTGGTGGGGGCTGCCCAGCTGCTTGGCCCGGTACATCGCCGCGTCGGCATGGGCGATCAACTGATCTGCACTCCGGGCGTGCGCCGGGTAGAGCGCAATGCCTATGCTGGGCGTGATCGTGTACTGAAGCGTATCCAGGCTGATCGGCCTGCCGATCGACGCCCGCACCAGATTCGCGATGCGCACGATGTCGTCGCGGGTGCCCGGGTTGATGAGCAGGTAGAGGAACTCGTCGCCCCCATTTCGGCAGACCGTGTCCTCGTCGCGCGCATGGCTCAAGAGGCGCTGCGCCACGACCGACAGCACCCGGTCGCCGGCGGCATGGCCATGGGTGTCGTTGACGCGCTTGAAGCGGTCGAGATCGAGAAACATCACGGCCAGTGTCCAGCCGTGGCGCTCGGCACTGGCGATGGCCTGTATCAGCCGGTCGTCAAACAGCGTGCGGTTGGGCAGACCGGTCTTCTGGTCATGCATGGCCCGCTGGCTGGCGCTGCGCTCGGCCTGGCGCGATGCGGCCAGCGACCTCTGCGACTCGTCCAGGGCCTCGCGCGACCGGGTCAAGGCCTGCTCCACCGCCTTGACCTGGTCCAGGCCATGGGCCAGGTTGCGCGTCATCTGCTGCAGGTCTTCGGCACACTCCTGCACCGACATCTCGACCGCCAGGCCGCTCTGCAGCACCTCGGCAGCCGGCAGCATGGTGGCGCCGACGGCCATGCGATCCTTGGCCAGATCGTTGGCCGAGGCCAGCTCTTCGGCGCAGGCCTCGACCTTGACCTTGACCTCATGGCCCTGCGCCAGTGCGGCAACCAGGGCGTTCATCGGCGCCGCCGGGGCCGGTGGATCCGCCTGGGTCGAAGTCATGGTGCGGTCGGCCGCAAAGGTGCGCGGTGCGGGGGTGGCTGCACGGCGGCCCGGGCTGGCAAAGGCCCGGGCCCGCACCTCACCCCTGGCGGGCGATCAAGGTCAGACTGCCTGGCGTGCGCGCCGGCCACCCGGGTAGCGGATTGGCCGCCA
>JAYUQJ010000145.1:0-4536 GCA_043756825.1 Betaproteobacteria bacterium
CATGCTCGGCGCCACGCACGAGGCCAAGCACCTCGAGTTTCTGAACAGCGGCATGCACATCGTGACGCCGATCATGGGCGTGGCCTTCTGGAAGGACGAGGTCGTCGTCAAGGCCGAGACGGTGTCGGTGCGCTTCGACGAAGGCCAGCCCGTGGCCCTCAACGGCCGCACCTTCGCCAGCGCCGTCGAACTCTTCGAAGAAGCCAACCGCATCGGCGGGCGCCATGGCCTGGGCATGTGCGACCAGATCGAGAACCGCATCATCGAAGCCAAGAGCCGCGGCATCTACGAGGCCCCGGGCATGGCCCTGCTGCACATCGCCTACGAGCGCCTGGTCACCGGCATCCACAACGAGGACACCATCGAGCAATACCGCAGTAACGGCCGGCGCCTGGGCAAGCTGCTCTACCACGGCCGCTGGTTCGACCCGCAGAGCCTGATGCTGCGCGAGACCGCCCAGCGCTGGGTGGCGCGCGCCGTCAGCGGCGAGGTCACGCTGGAGCTGCGCCGCGGCAACGATTACACGGTGATGGACACCCGCAGCGCCAACCTCACCTACAAACCCGAGCGCCTGAGCATGGAGAAGGTGGACGGCGCCTTCACCCCGGCCGACCGCATCGGCCAGCTGACGATGCGCAACCTCGACATCGCCGACACCCGCGACAAGCTGGGCATCTACAGCCAGGTGGGCCTGCTGCGGGGGACCGACGGCAGCATCCCCTTGCTGGGTTCGGACGCCGGCTGACGGGCACCGCAACCCCGGCCCGGCCACACCGGCCGGCCCGTCCCAACAAAAAGGGCGTCCATGGGACGCCCTTTTTTTCAGCTCACCGGGCCGCTGCCCGGCTCATCCCGGGTCTAGGGTTGGCAGCGGTAGACCTTGACATCGTCCAGGTACCAGCCGAAGGTGCCGCCGCAGCCGTCGGTGCCCATGTCGAAGCGGATCCGGATCTTGTCGTTGACCACGGCATAGGGGGCCAGGTTCACGATCGACCGCCCCCACGAGCCGTTGACCGATCCGCCGTCGGCACCCGAGAAGGCGGGTTGCCCCGCCATCGGATTGCTGTTGCCGGCCGCGGCCGTCTCGAGGGTGGCGTTGTAGGGGTTGTAGACAAAGTCGGCGGCCCGCACCAACTGCCAGGCCCCGTTGTTGACTTTGATCTTCACATTGCCGCCGTCAAAGCCTACTTCGCTGGCCATCCAGTGGTCGAAGGCCAGGCGGGTGGTGGTGGTCGTGACCGTGATCTCCGGCGTCTCCAGGTGCATCACGCCCGACTCGTCGCCCCCGGGCGCGCAGGTGCCGCCGGTGAAGTCGACCGCATAGATCGCATAGCCCGATCGACTTTGGGGCAGGTTATTGACCACACCCCAGTTGCGCGGCGTGAAATCAACCGTCCCGGCAGTCTGGCTCACCTGCCAGCGCACGCCGCCCCGCTTGCCGCCGTCGAAGCCGTCCGACATCATCGACACCGCAGTGGCGCCACCGTCGCACATGGCCGGTGGCGACTTGGCCAGCATGGGCACGAAGTTGCACTGGGTTGGCGGTGTACGCAGTTCAACCGCCAGCGCCGCCTTCGCCACCTGCTGGCAATCGGCTGCGTTGATGATCTCGCCCGAGGCCGCACCGGTCTTCAGGTGGTTCAGGTTCACCCCGGTCAGATCGGCACAGGATTGCTCTATCGCATCGGCATGGTCGGAGAAGTTGCTGGCCGGGCCCTGGTAGACGCTTTGGGCGCGGTAGTAGATGTGTGCCGCCTTGGTCAGGCCGATTGCTGCAACCGTCTGGCCGTTGTAGACGCCACCGTCCACCAACAGGGCATAGGCGTGATTCGGCACACCAGAATTGCTGTGCACGCCACCGTTGTCGCCCGCCGAGCAGGTGTATTGCAGGTCCGAAACCTTGCCGGGATGGCCATAGCAGGTGGGGTCGTACATGTCACGGATAGCACCGCCAAATGCACTTGAATCCTCGCCCATCAGCCACCGGACCGAAGGGTCGGTGCCGGGCCCACGCGTCAAGGTCGCCATGACCCCGACCGCGCCTTTGATATCGGTGCCGGTGTTCTGCGACACGCCCAACGCGGGGATCGTGATGGTGCCATCTGTACCGCCCATGGCTTGAACCGAAGTGCCGCCCTGGTTGTTGCCAACGATGACGCCGACCGCGCCGTTGAGTTGCGCGTTCTTGACTTTGACGGCAAAGCCACAGACGCCACGGTCGATGAAGGCGATCTTGCCGGCAACAGCAGCCGCATTCACGAACGGCGTCTGGCAGCCGTCGATGGTGCTGCCGTTGGTGCCCGCAGTGGATCCGTCGTTCACCACCACCACGTCGGTCGCGCTGAGGCTGAAGTTCTGCGGACCAAAGCCGGCACTGCTGGTGAGCTTGCTACCGGCAATGGCCGGCGGCGCCGTGATGGCAACCCGGACCGTCGGCGTGGAGGCGGTGCAAGAGCCCGCCGTGCGCAGGGTGTCGGGCGTATCGCCGCCGCGTCCGTTCAACCGGTCGACCGTCTCGCCCCAGATGTCGGAGTAGGCCTCGTTCAGGGCACCCGGCTGCCATGCATAGATCAAGTCGTGGGTGTACTGGGTGTAGGCATGGCCCCACTCGTGCGCGGTGACGTCGTCGGTAGTCGTACCCGGGCAGAAGGAGATGTACTGCCCGTTCCAGGATGCGTTCGGACAGCCATCGCCGCGGTTGAAGATCGAATCCATCGTGGCGCCATTGCCATCGAAGGAATCACGGCCGAAACCAAACTTGAACAGGTCATAAGTTTCGCCCGATGCCGCGATCATGTTGTCGGCTTCGGTATTCCCTGTCGGGAACGCCTGGCCTTCGACCCAGAAAGGCGTTGCCGGGTAATTGGGCCCCGGCTGCGCCGCGCCGACAGAGTCGAAGGCGCGGCGGTGCTTGGCGTCATGGATGCCGCTGATCTTGTCGACCACCTTGCCCGAGTGGGCGTCGACAAACACGAAATCACGCACATCGGCCCGGTTGCCCACCTCCATCTGCCAGACCAGGTGGTTGGCCCCCGGAACACCCTTGGCCAGGCCGGCGCGGTAGACCATCAGCTTCGGCTCGGAGGTCGCCAGCTTGGCCGGCCGGCCGAGATCGGCCAGGACCTTGGCTATCGCCACCTTCGCGGCCTGCTCGGCCGTACGGCTGGGCTGCGGGTTGACCCGGATCCCGGGGATGAAGGTGCCGTTCACGGCCGTGAGTTCATGCGCGGCGTCGAAGTGGGTCTTGAGCTCGGCGCCGAACACCGGCAGGCCCTGGTAGACCTGCTTGTAGGTGATGTGCGTGCCGCCCTGGCGGTCTTTGGCCAGCCGCCCTGCGTCAAGCTCATTGGCCGTGTCGGTGATGCCGAAGACGCTGCCGTAATCGGACAGGAACTGGACCGAACCGGTCTGCTTGGCGGCGTCGGTGGCGGCGCGGGCGCGGCTCTGGCGGGCCGCAGTGCCGGCCGGCGCCAGGCGCACGAATCGCGCCGCGCCGGTGGCATCGTGGATGCTCACTTGAGCGGCGCCGCCGCTGTCGGCAACCAGACGGGCGACACCCGCCGGATCGATCGCCTGGCGTTGGCCGACTGACTGTCCCTGGCTTTGGGCGTGGGCATGGGTCATCATCGCCACAGCCAATGCGAGCAAAGGTAAGAGCCTGGTAGTTCGAGGCATGAACACTCCGGAGGCGGCAAAAAAACACCGCAACAATGGTTTGAAGAGGGATGGATGACCCAGCACACAGAATGTCGTAGCCATCACGATTCGCACTCGATTACGCGCGTCCAGCCAGTCTAGGTCGCGGTTGCAAGCACCGTATACGCTCGTAAGCCCGATCCCCCGAACAGGGGGCGTGCGGGCGCACGGCATGGGTCTTAGCCGCCATCGCCCCCCAGGCCCGGCCGGCTGTCATACTGGCTTTTAACCCGGTAAGCAGCCTTTGCTTGGTGCGCAGCGCCGGCATGCGGGCACGGGTTCGGCTTGCAGCGTTTGCCAATATGGGTTTCCATGAAAAATCTGCTCGTGTTGACCCTGGCGGCACTGTGTTGGACCGGCTGCAGCACCGCAGGCCCGGCCTCGGCGGTGCCCATTGCGCCCGGCAAGGGCTTCAGCTTGAAAATGGGCGAGTACGGGCAAACCCGAGACGCAACACTGCGCGTGGGGTTTGAGCGCGTCATGGCCGATTCGCGCTGCCCCAAGGGCGAGCAATGCGTCTGGGCGGGCGACGCCAGCGCCCGTGTCTGGCTTGAAGTGGGCAACGCGCCTCGGGAGTATCACGATCTGCACACCGCTGCAGCTGACGCGCAAGCGGCCAGCGCTGCTGGCTTGGTCGTGCGCCTGCTGCGGCTCGATCCCTATCCGCACAAGGGCAAGACCCTGGCGCCAGGCGACTACCTGCTGACCTTGATGCTGGTCCCGGGTCCGGCGGGCGCGCCCGAGCGCTAGTGCAGTGTTCAACGCTATTCGCGACATAAAACCGTGGATTTGCCGCTGTGGCGGCGTTGCAAATCCTCGCCATGCCACTGGGCATGGCTG
>JAYUQJ010000146.1:0-13116 GCA_043756825.1 Betaproteobacteria bacterium
CTTGCAGCGCTTGCTGGAAAGCGGTGGTGAGTTTGTCGAGACGCATGGGAAAGCCCTCCAATAGGGTCAGGACATTGGGCTGGCGGGTTGAAGTTCAAGTGCAAGCCGGCGCTGCGCCGGTGCTGCGGCTTGCGCCAGATCAAGTCCGGACAGCGCCTGACCCAGCTTCTAGAATGACCGCGTGGACATCCATCAAATGCAAGTGCGCTACCAGCCGGCCGCCGACCGGGTGCTCTGGCAAGTCAGGACCCAGACCGGCGAGCTGTTCGCGGTCTGGCTCACGCGGCGCATGCTCAGGCAACTGTGGCCGCCGCTGGCCAAGCTGGTCACCCACGCCGGCGTGGCGCGGATGGCCCCCCATGCCACGGTGCTGCCCGAGGCCCAGGCCATGATGGCCGAGGTGGCCCGGGCCCGGCCGCTGGCGCATGCCAACTTCACCACCCCCTTCGACCCCAAGCCAGCGGCCCAGCCGCTGGGCCCCGAACCGCTGCTGCCCACCGCCGTGGACCTGGGGCCGGGTGCCGACGGCAAGGGCCTGCGCATTTCAGCGCGCGAGCCGGGCGGACGCCACATGACGCTGCAGCTGTCCGACGACCTGGCCACCGCGCTGCTGCGCCTGCTGGAGCAAGCCCTGGCAGAGGCTGACTGGGGCCTGGTCGGCCCGTCTGCAGCCCAGCCCGCAGCCCCCGAGCCCCCCGGGCCGGCCCAGCCACCGGCGCCGCCCACCCTGTTGAACTGAGCGCCGGCAGTGCGCCGCCCTGGGTCGGTGGTCGAGCCGGGTCGAACGACCCGCGCTGCACCGTCGATGCACCGGCGCGCAGCCGATCGACCGCCCCGTCAAGACCCAAGGCTACCGGGCGGTGCGGCCAGCCATTGCGCCAACCGCGCCTTCTGAACCTTGCCCAGCGCGGTGCGCGGCAGTGCGGTGAGCAGCACGATACGGCGGGGATGCTTGAAGCGTGCCAGGC
The DNA here is from genome assembly GCA_043756825.1 of Betaproteobacteria bacterium. Lineage (GTDB taxonomy): Bacteria > Pseudomonadota > Gammaproteobacteria > Burkholderiales > Burkholderiaceae_C > Pseudaquabacterium. The sequence goes on from JAYUQJ010000146.1 coordinate 969, forward strand.
GGGCCTCGAACAGGCCGCGCAGCGCGTCGACATCGACTGCCGCGCCGGGCCGCGCCACCAGCGCCAGCACCGGCACCTCGCCCCAGCGGGGATCGGGCAGGCCCACCACAGCCGCCTCGGCCACGCCCGGCCAGGTGGCGGCCAGGTTCTCGATCTCGGCCGGGTGAATGTTCTCGCCGCCCGAGATGATCAGGTCTTTGCTGCGGCCCACCACGGTGACCCAGCCCTGCGCGTCGGCCCAGGCCAGGTCGCCGGTGGCGAACCAGCCGTCGGCGAAGCCGGTGCCCTCGGGCTGGCGGTAGTAGCCCCGCATCAGGTTGGGGGCCTGCAGCGCGATCTCGCCGACCGCGCCGGCGGGCACCGCACTGCCGTCCGCGCCCACCAGGCGCAGCCGCACCCCCGGCGCCGGTCGACCCGCACTGCCGGCACGGGCCAGCGCCTGCTGCGGGCGCAGCGCGATCGACACCGGCCCGGTCTCGGTGGCGCCGTAGACCTGGGCGACCGGCACACCGCGCGCGTGGAAGGCCTGGATCAGCGCCAGCGGCACCCCCTGCGAGCCGCTGTTGACGAAGCGCAGCGCCGACAGGTCGGCCCCGGCCCAGCCCGGGTGCGCCAGCAGGGCCTGCATCTGCGCCGGCACCAGCAGGCTGGTGCTGGGGCGCCAGGTGGCCACGTCCTGCAGCCACGCACCCGGGTCGAAACGCGCGTGCAGATGGACCACCGCCCCCACCGCCAGCGCCGGCAGCACCTGGATGCACAGCCCGCCGACATGGAACATCGGCAGCACGCCCAGCACCCGGTCGGCCGCCGTCAGGCCCTGCACCGCCAGCGCGGCGTCGAGATTGGCCGCCATGCCGGCGTGGGTGTGCATCGCGCCCTTGGGCTCGCCGGTGGTGCCGCTGGTGTAGACCAGCATCAGGTCGCCGGGCCGGGCCGGCTCGGTCGGGCCGGCGGGCGGGGCCAGTGCGCGCACCTGGTCGGCCAGGCCGCGCAACTCCGGCGTGCCCTGCAGCGCCGACAGGCCGGCGTGGCGCACGATGGCCGCCAGCTCGGGCGCGGCCAGGCGCCAGTTCAGCGGCACGAATACCGCCCGCAGGCGCGCGCAGGCCAGCAAGGCGGCCAGCATCTCGGCGCTGTTGTGGCCCAGCCAGCCGATGAAATCGCCCGCGCCCAGGCCCTGCGCCTGCCAGTCGCGGCAGGTGGCGTCCACCAGGGCCAGCAGGTCGGCCCCGCTGAGCCTGCGCTGATCGACCTGCAGCAGCGCCGCAGCAGGCCGCTGGCGGGCGGCGGCCAGCAGGCGTGCCTCCAGGCCGCTCACCCGATCCCTGTGCGCGCCGGGCGCTGCGGGATTCGCGCTTGCAAGCGGCCCGGCGCTGGGCGGCCGCGCGGCGCGCTCACTCGATCGCCTCGTCCCGCTCGCCGGCCTCGTACAGGCATTCGCGGCCCAGCCGGTCCATGCACAGCTCGGCGGTCCAGGGCAGCATCAGCGATCCGCAGCGCGAATCACGGTACAGGCGTTCGAGCGGCAGGCTCTTGAGCATGCCCTGCCCGCCACAGGTGCGGATCGCCAGCCGGCAGATGTCGTTGGCGTTCTCCATGATGGTGTAGTGCGCGGCATACAGGCGCATGCGGGTGTCCTTGTCCGGGTCGACGCCCGCGTCGCGCGCGTTCTGCAGAAACAGGGCCCGGGTGGCCTCCAGCTTGATGCGCATCTCGGCCACCGCGTACTGCTTGGTCGGGTACATGCGGCGCTTGATCGGCGGCATGCCCGGCACCTCGGCGCGCAGGTACTGCACGGTGAAATCGTAGGCCGCCTGGGCCACGCCCAGGTAGGTGGGCGACAACGTGGCAAACATGTGCGGATAGCGGCTGGCGGCCTGGAAGTACAGGCCTTCGGGCATCATGCGCGCGGTCTCGGGCACCCAGACCTCGGCGAACAGCAGGTTGCGGCTGACCGTGCCGCGCATGCCCAGCGGGTCCCAGTCGCCGACCACGCTGACGCCGGGCGCGTCGGCCGGCACCGCCAGGTACATCGCGTCGCGCCGGCTGCCGCCGCCGGTGCGGTCGGGCCGCTCCAGCGTGCACAGCACGCCGTAGGTGTCGGCGGCGCCGGCCAGCGACGCGAAGATCTTCTTGCCGGTGACCAGATAGCCACCGTCCACCTTGCGCGCCACCGTGCCCCAAGGGGCGGCACCGGCGGCAGCGGCTCCCCCTTCGGAAAATGGCTGGGCATAGAGCTTGCCCTCGCCGACGATGCGGCCGAAATGCAGCGCCCGGTGGGCCTCGTGGTTGCTGCGCTGCTCAGGCGTCATGTCCAGCGCATCGGCGATTTCGCCGGCCCACAGGCAGGAGCTGACATGCATGTTGAAGCTCAGCGCGGTGGCGCCGCACCAGCGGCCCATCTCGGCGGCCACCATCACATAGGTGGCGTAGTCGGCACCCAGGCCGCCGTGGGCGGTGGGGATGCAGATGCCCAGCAGGCCGGCCCGGCGCAGGTCGGCATAGTTCTCGACCGGAAAGCTGGCCTCGCGGTCGTGGCGCTCGGCGCGCGCCGCAAAACCCGGGCCCAGCGCCGCCACCCGCGCGATCAGCTCACGCTGCAGCGGCGACAGGCGCGCCGGGTCGCCAGCGATGTGCGAGGGCTGGTAGCGACTGGCGGCGGCGGCCGACGCCATTGCGGCCGCAGAAATGGGGCGGGGGTCTGCGGACATCCGGATGCTCCTGGGGCAGCGCGTCAAGCAAGCGGCAGCCGGGCCAGAAAAGCCAGCAGCGCAGCGTTGAAAGCGGCGGGTTGTTCGATATTGAGCAGGTGGCCGGCGCCGGGCAGGATGGCCAACTCGGCAGCGGTGATGCGCTCGGCCATCTTGCGCGCCACCTCGGGCGCGGCGGTGCGGTCATGCGCACCGGTGATCACCAAGGTGGGAACGCCGATCGCGGCCAGCGCGGCGCGCCGGTCGAAGGCCACCAGAGCGGTGATGGCGGCGCGGTAGGTGGCCTCAGGCACGCCGGCCATCATGGCCTGGGCGGCGCTGCAGCGGTCGGCCGGCGTGCCGGGTGCCACCATGCCGGCCACCAGCGTGGCGGCCAGGCCGGCCATGCCCTGGCCGGCGTCCAGCGGCGCAAAGCGCGACTGCAGAAAATCGCGCTGCCAATCGCCGCCGGGCTTGCCGAAGGCCGGTGAGGTGCCCGCCAGCACCAGCGCGGCCACCGCCTGCGGTGCGGTGGCGATCAACTCCTGCGCCACCATCCCGCCCATGCTGTGGCCCACCACCACCACCGGCCCGGCGGCCAGTTGCCCGATCAGCGCGCCCACGGCCCCCGCCATGCCGACCAGGTCACAGGGCTGCAGCGGCGGCGACCGGCCATAGCCCGGGAAATCGGGCGCGACCGCCGTGAAACCCGCCGCCGCCAGGGCAGCACCGGTGCCCTGGCCGCCACCCATGGCGGCATCGTCCCAGGCCTGGCTGCCGCCGCCCACGCCATGCAACAGCACCACCACGGGCCCGGGGCCGCCCGGCGGGTCCCAGCGCAGATGGGCCAGCGGCGCATCGGTCACCCGCCGGGCCGTCACAGCAACACCCCGGCATCGACCACGGTGGCCCCGTCCAGGGCCACTGTGCAACCGCGCAGGGGCAGGTCGAAATGGCCCGGGGTGTGGCGGCCAGCCACCTCGTTGGCGCCGGTGCTGTAGAGAAAGTTGCCGGCGAAGGCGCGCAACTCGGTGCCGTTGAAATCCGCCTTGTCGTAGAAGGTCATCGCGTCCCAGCGGGCGCGCCGGTTCAGGCCCCAGCCCACATGCGACACCGCATAGGCCGACCGGTCGCCCCAGGCCGCAAAGTAGCCGCGCATCAGCTCGGCATCCACGCTGTGGCCCTCGATCGCCTCGACATGGTCATCGGTGATCTGCAGCGTCACCGCATCGGCCAGGTAGCGCTTGAAGGTAAGGTTCACGTCGCCCGGCGCCAGCACCAGACGGCCGTTGACCGTGCCGGCCGCCGGGAATGCCAGCACCAGCCCGGCCGGCCAATGGGCCAGGCTGCCGGGCTTGGCGCTGAAGCCCCAGACCCCGCCCACCCGGGCGCCGGCCAGGTCGATGGTCAGGTCGGTGCCGGCGGCCGAGCCTACCCGCATCTGGCGCGCGGCCTTCAGGCGCCGCATCGCCTCGCGCACCGGGGCTTCGTCGTCGGCCCGCGGCACCGTGCGCGCCAGGATCTCGGGGTGCTCGTTGCTGACCACCATCACCCGGGCACCGCCCTTCAGGATGGCCGGCAGCTCGGCCGCATGCTGCAGGCCCTCCACCGTGCAGTCGACGATGAAGCCGCTGCCGGCCAGCGCGCCGACCACCGGCCCCAGGCCGCCGATGGCGTCGGACGCGCCGGTGGACCGCACCGGCACCGGCGCGCTGGGGCGCGGCGTGGGCAGCACCAGATGGAACCAGCGCGCCCCCAGGCGTGCCAGCGCCAGCTCGCTCAACTGCACCAGCGACGCGCGCGACCGGGTTTCCGACAGGATGGCGCAGGCCTCGCCGGGTTGCACGCCGCAGAGCTGGAACACCTCGCAGAAGCGGTCTATCCACTGGGCCTCGATACGCTCGTTGCCGGCCATCACAACACCTCCCCCATCATCCGGTAATGCCCGCCCTGGAACACCAGGGGCGCCACCGCCAGATCGGCCAGGCGCTGCACCCGGCCGATGAAGAGCAGGTGGTCGCCGGCATCATGGCAGGCGCTGGTCTCGCATTCAAAGACCGCCGCACAGCCGCCCAGCACCGGCACCCCGCCCAGGCCAGGGGCCCAGGGCCCGTCGGCGAACTTGTCGGCCACCGCCGGCAACGCAAAGCGGCGCGACATCTCGACCTGGGTCTCGGCCAGCACATTGATCACGAAATGGCGCGCCGCCTCGAAGGCCGGCCGGCTGGCGCTGACCTTGCGCAGCGACCACAGCACCAACGGTGGGTCGAGCGACAGGGCGGCGAAGGAGTTGGCGGTCAGGCCCACCGGGCTGCCGTCGGCATCGCGGCAGGTGACGATGGTCACGCCGGTGGCAAAGCGGCCCAGCGCGGCGCGCAGGGCCAGCGGGGTGGGTGCGGCATCGCCATCGGCCGGCGCAGTGCGGTCTGGTGCATTCATCGCCGTCCAGGAAGGTGGGGCAGGGTCAGCGCAGCAGCGCCCGGGCCAGCGCAAAGCCCAGCCCGGTGCAGGCCAGCGCGCCCAGCAGATGGGCCGCGCTGTGCAGCAGGGCCAGCGCCCAGGCATCGCGTTGCAGCAGGCCCAGGGATTCGGCCGAGAAGGCCGAAAAGGTGGTAAAGCCGCCCAGCAGGCCGGTGACCAGCAGCAGGCGCAAAAGATCGTCGGGCGAGCGGGTGAACCAGACCAGGGCCACGCCGATCAGCCCCCCGCCCAGGCAGTTGACCAGCAGCGTGCCCAGCGGGAAACCGCCCCACAGCGGGTTGAGCCACAGGCCCGCGCCCCAGCGCGCCAGCGCCCCGACCGCCGCGCCGCCGGCCACCGCCAGGGCCTGCTGGCCCAGCGCCGGGCCGCTCATCCTGCGTTGAACCCGCTCAGGCCCCAGCGCGCCAGCGCCTGGTCGTCGGCCACCCGGGCATCCACCCAGCGGGCACCGTCGGGGGTGGTTTCCTTCTTCCAGAACGGGGCCTGGGTCTTCAGGTAGTCCATCAGGAACTCGCAGCCCTTGAAGGACTCGCCCCGGTGGGCCGAGCTGACCGCCACCAGCACGATCTGGTCGAGCGGCTGCAGCAGGCCCACGCGGTGGATCACCCGGGCGGCGCGCAGGTCGAAGCGCTGCAGGGCGGCGTCGATCATGGCCTCGATCGCGCGCTCGGTCATGCCGGGGTAATGCTCCAGCTCCATCGCGCTGATGGCCCCGGGGCTGCCCGCAGTGCGGTCGCGCACCGTGCCGACAAAGCTGGTGATGGCGCCCACCCCGCCATCGCCGGCACGCAGCACGGCCACCTCGGCCGACAGGTCGAAGTCTTCGGTCTGGATGCGCACGCGCGGGCTTGCTGCCATGCCCAAGATTCTCGCACCGCCAAAATGGGATCGATGCGCCCGACCGGACAAGCCGGCCAGCGCGCGCCCTGCGCCCGGGCTGGCGGCCACAGCCCACGCAATGCGGCGCGGGGCGGCGCACCTGGCAGGCTGCTGGCGGCGCGGGGCGCCGCCGAGCCGATCAACCGCCGGTGACCGGTGGAAAAAAGGCCACCTCGGCGCCCTCGGGTACCGGCGTGGCCTCGTCGGCCATGTGCCGGTTCAGCGCGCAGCGCAGCGCACGGCCGCGGGCCAGGGCCTCGGCATAGCGGCCGCCGCGGGCGATCAGCGTGTCGCGCAACTGGCCCAGGGTGGCACCGGCCGGCAGCAGCACGGTCTCGGACGCGCCCAGGGCCTCGCGCAGCGAGGCAAAGTAGCGCACGGTGATGGCAAGCTCGGCCATGTCGATCAGGCCCCGATCAGCGCGGGCAGCAGCAGCAGGCGAACCGCGTCGCCGCGCCGGATCACCTGGCCCGACGGGTTGTCCACCAGGCCATCGGCCCAGACCGCAGAGGTCAGCACGCCCGAGCTCTGGTTGGGGAAAAGCTCGACACCGCCCTCGGCATTGAAGCGCGCGCGCAGGAACTCGCGCCGCTTGTCGGGCTGCAGCCAGTCGAAATCGGCCCGCACGCTGACCGCCGGCGGCAGCACCAGCGGGCAACCCTGCAGCGCCCGCAGCACCGGCGCCACCGCCAGCAGGCAGGTGACGAAGCTCGACACCGGGTTGCCGGGCAGGCCGATGAACAGGGCCTCGCCACCGCCCTCGCCACCGTCACCGCCCTCGCTGCGCTCGCGCCGCACCGCGCCAAAGGCCAGCGGCTTGCCGGGCTTCATCGCCACTTGCCAGGCTTCGAGCCAACCCTCGGCCTTGACTGCCGGCTTGATATGGTCTTCCTCGCCCACCGATACCCCGCCCGAGGTGATGATCAGGTCGTTGCCGACCGCAGCGCGGCGCAGCGCCTGGCGGGTGGCGGCCAGGTCGTCGTGCACGATGCCGAGGTCCTGCACCTCGCAGCCTGCGGCCTGCAGCAGGCCGCGCAGCGTGAAGCGGTTGCTGTTGTAGATCGCGCCGGGCTTGAGCGATTCACCCGGCATCACCAGTTCGTCGCCGGTGGAGAACAGCGCCACCCGGGGCCGGCGCCGCACCGTCAGGCGCGATGCGCCCACCGACGCGGCCAGGCCCAGGGCCTGGGGCGTGAGCCGGCTGCCGGCGGCCAGCACCTCGGCGCCTTGCTGCACATCCTCGCCGCGGCGGCGCACCCACTGGCCGGCCAGCGGCACCGCCTGCACCCGCACCTGGCCCAGGCCAGCGCCGTCGGCATCGGCGTCGGGCAGGGCCTCGCACTGCTCCTGCATCACCACCGCATCGGCCCCCGCCGGCACCTGGGCCCCGGTGAAGATGCGCGCCGCCGTGCCCGGCTGCAGCGCCGCGCCCACCACCCCGGCCGGCAGGCGCTGGCTGACCGGCAGCAGCGTGCCGGCCATCGGCACGTCGGCCGCGCGCAGCGCATAACCGTCCATCGCCGTGTTGTCGGCCGGCGGCACGTCCAGTGCCGAAACCACCCCGCGCGCCAGCACCCGGCCCAGGGCGTCGAAGGTGTCGACTTTTTCGGTATCGGCAATCACCCGGTCGCGGGCCACCGCCAGCAGGCGCTGCAAGGCCTCGTCCAGGCTCAGCATCGGGGGGCGTGGGGGCTCAGCCATGGCGGGCAGTCTCGTAGTCGTAGCGCGCAGCAGTGTCCAACAGGTGCAATGCCAGTGCGTCGGCAGCGGCCATGTCGAACACCGGCCGGGCGGTGGGCACCGGCAGCGCTTCAGGCGCATCGGTGGCCACCAGGGTGACGAAGGGGTCGTCGGGGTAGAGCGGCGCCTGGCCCAGAACAGCGCGCCAGACCTCGACCTTGGGCAGGTCGGCATGCTTGTAGCCCTCGACCAGCACCCAGTCCACCGGCGACAGCTCGGCCAGCAGCTGATGCACCGACGGCAGGCCCTCGACCTCGAACTCGCGCAGCAGCGCCAGGCGCTGCGACGAGGCGATCAGCACCTCGGTGGCACCGGCCTCGCGGTGGCGGAAGCTGTCCTTGCCCGGCTGGTCGATGTCGAAGCGCTTGTGCGCATGCTTGATCACCGACACGCGCTGGCCCCGGGCCTTGAGCGCAGCGATCACCGCCTCGATCAGCGTGGTCTTGCCCACGCCCGACGGGCCGCAGAAGCCGACGACCTTCACCGCCCTGCCCCCGACCTGCCGCCCACTTCAGCCCGCACAGTGCAGCTCGATGTAAGCCTGGATGCGCGCCACATCCACCGGCATCACGGTAAAACGCTTGGGCAGCGCCTCGATGCCGTCCAGCGCGGCCGGGCGCAGCGGCTGGCGGCCCAGCGCCTCTTCGATGGTGGCGGCAAACTTGGCCGGCAGTGCGGTCTCCAGCACGATCATGGGCACACCGGGCTGCAGGTGCTCGCGCGCCACCTTCAGGCCGTCGGCGGTGTGGGTGTCGATCATGTCTTGGTGGTCTTGCCAGGCGCTGCGGATCGTGGCCAGGCGGTCGGCATGGGTGCTCTTGCCCGACACAAAACCGAAGCCGGCGATGCGCGCGGTCTCGGCGGCACTCAGCTGGAAGCCGCCGTCGCGCGCCAGCCCGGCGCCGAACAGACCGGCCACCCGGGCGCCCGCTGTGGCGTCATGGCCCAGCAAATCGAAGACGAAGCGCTCGAAGTTGCTGGCCTTGCTGATGTCCATCGACGGGCTGCTGGTCTCGTGCGTCTCGGCGCTGCTGCGCACCCGGTAGCGGCCGGTGCGGAAGAACTCGTCGAGCACATCGTTCTCGTTGGTGGCCACCACCAGCCGGGCGATCGGCAGGCCCATCATGCGCGCCACATGGCCGGCGCAGACATTGCCGAAATTGCCCGACGGCACCGCGAAGCTCACCCGCTCGGTGTTGGACCGGGTGACCTGGAAATAACCCGCAAAGTAGTACACCACCTGGGCCAGCAGCCGGGCCCAGTTGATCGAGTTGACAGTGCCGATCTTGTGCCGGCGCTTGAAGTCGAGGTCGTTGCTGACCGCCTTGACGATGTCCTGGCAATCGTCGAACACCCCGGTGACGGTGATGTTGTGGATATTGGGGTCTTGCAGGCTGAACATCTGGGCCTGCTGGAACGGGCTCATGCGGCCCTCGGGCGACAGCATGAAGACCCGCACGCCCTGCTTGCCGCGCATCGCGTACTCGGCCGCGGAACCCGTATCGCCCGAGGTGGCGCCCAGGATGTTCAGCTCCTCGCCGCGCCGCGCCAGTTCGTACTCGAACAGATTGCCCAGCAACTGCATCGCCATGTCCTTGAAGGCCAGCGTCGGGCCGTTGGACAGGGCCTGGATGTGCAGGCCTGGTTCCAGCGGGCGCACCGGCACGATGGCCTCGCTGCCGTAGGTGGCGGCGGTGTAGGTCTTGTGGCACAGCGCCCGCAAGTCGGCCGGCGGGATGTCGGTGATGTAGAGCGACAGGATCTCGAAGGCCAGGTCGGCATAGCGCAAGCCGCGCCAGCGGGCCAGCGTGGCGTCGTTGATCTTCGGGTAATGGGTGGGCAGGTAAAGCCCGCCGTCGGGCGCCAGGCCTTCGAGCAGGATGGCGCAGAAGGGGCGTTCGGTCTTGTCGCCGCGGGTGCTGAGGTAGTTCATGGGGCAGGGTCGGCGGACGGTGCGGCCAGCTCGGCAAGGCGCCGCCGGGCATCGATCACCACATCCTGGATATCTTGGGAAAGCGGCGATTGTCGCAAAGCCGCCTCAGCGGCCCGAAGGTCACGGGTAAACCAGTCTCGCGCAGCATCTACTGCACCGACCTCGGCCTCCAATCCCCCAAGGTATTGGCAACTGATAGCCAGGTCCCTCAGCGCCTCAGGCGATTCACCGGTCAGCTTCACCAGCCGCTCGCACACCTGCAGGCTTTGCGCGTAGCGCTCTCTCGCGCCCGCCACATCCCCCAGCGCTCGCAGCACGTCGCCCACTTTGTTCAACGCCACCGACCAGTCCCGCAGCGCCTCGGGCGATTCGCCCGTCAGCTTCACCAGCCGCTCGGCCGCCGCCAAGGCCTGCAGGGCATGCGCCAGCGCATCGGGCCATTGGCGGCGCAGGCCAGCCAGTTCGGTGGCCCAAAACCGCCATTGGAGAGTCTGGCGAAGTGCCTGAGGCCGGTCACCCACCGCCGACGGGTCGATGACCAGGTGCGCGGCCAGATCGGCCAGGACTCGCTCGGCCAGGGCCAGTTGGCGGTAGCGCACGGCCTGGGCAATGGCATCGAAGCCGAGGCTGAGCGTCAGTTGGGGGCTGGCATCGTCGGCCGTGGTCAGTGCTGGGTCACGCTTCTGGGCAGTGGCTTGCCGGAAGCTGGCCAGCGCGCGGTCCCACAGCGCCACGGTGGCAAGGCTGTCGGGAGCCAAAGCCAGGCCGCTGCCCAGCCAGGGCGTGGGCAGCGGCGAGATGGCGGCGGCGCCCGATACCCAGGCCGGCACCCCGAAGCTGGCCGAGCGGATCGACCACAGGTCGGGCGCCACCATCGCCACCGCCAGCTCGGCATCGCCGCGCCCGACCAGCAGCACCGGCCGCGCTATCGCCAGCAGCCCGGCCCGGCGCTCGTTCAAGCGCGCCAGCAGCCAGTCGCGCCCTGGGCTGCCCCGCGCATCGCCCAGGTCCACCCAGATGCCGAACAGCTCAGCACCGCGCTCGGGTTGCAGCACGGCGCGCAGCGCCGGTTGCACATCGGGTGCGCCAACGCTTTGGGCCGGCACTGCCACCAGGCGCCGGCTGCGGGCGCGCAGAGTGCGGTCCAATTCATCCTGCAGCCAGGCCAGGCTGCGTGGGTCGTCGCCCAACAGGTAGAGCAACTGGGCCGACTGGGCCCGCAACAACAGGCGGCGCAAGCGCCGCAGCAGCAACAGGTGATCTGCGGTGGGCCGCCCCAGCGGCGGTTCGGCAGCCATCGCGCTTGGGCCGGTCAGCCGCCTGGCCCAGAGGCAGGCGCTGCTGCGGCAGCCTCTGCCGCCAAGCGGGCCGCGCGCGCTTGCACCCAGCCGCGCACCATGGGGTGCAGTGCGTACCAGCTGCTGCCGTTCAGGTAGGCCAGCACATGCTTGGTGGCCAGGTAGCGCTGCAGCACGTCGGCGTCGATGACGCCGGCCAGTTCGGCATCGTGGCTTTGGTCCAGCCGGGCCAGCCAGCGCACATGCTCGGCCGGGATGGCACGGCCGGGGCTCACATGCTCCAGCGCAAAGTCCACGGCGGTGTCAGCCACCGGCAGCGACGGGATGTCGTCGCTCAGCGCCACCCGCATCGCACGCAGAAAGTCGCGCAGGTCGCCCCCGGTCTGGATCGCAAAGCGCCGCAATTGCGCCGCTGTGAACACCTCGGGCCAGCGCGGGAAGCGGGCGCCCACCAGGGCCTGCATCGCGGCCAGGCCAGACTCATCCGGCTCGCGGCTGCGCTCCATCACCACATGCACCGACGGCATGTTGACGACGATGCCGTTGCCCAGCGAAGCGGCGATCTGGGTGTCCTGCTCCAGCAGGAACGGCGACACCGAATACACCACATGCACCCCCGGCAGGCGCAGCGCCGCACCTTCGCCCACAAAAAGGCGGCGCACGCTTTCGTAGACCTGGCCTGAGTCATCACCGTAGCCGCGTACCTTCTCGATGGAATCGGCCAGCACCACACAGCGTTCGCCGTTGGGGCAGAGCGCGGCCTGCAGCTCCATGACGAAGTCGCGTGCCTGATCCAGGAAACGCGACTTCTGCTTTTGCAGGTTGGCTTCCAGTTCGCGGCGGAAGTTCTCGTCGGTTTGCAGCGCCAGCTGAAACTGCGACTTGGCTGCGCCAAAACCCGCCTCGAACTTGACCCCTTCCGGAATCAAGCGGGTGGTGGAGAAGAAGGTCAGCAAGCGCTCGGCGGGTGAGCGCTGGCCCTGGACGACCGCAGCCTGGTCCACCCACGACGACAGCAAGGCCACCAGGAAGCTAGTGCAGTGTTCAACGCTATTCGCGACATAAAACCGTGGATTTGCCGCTGTGGCGGCGTTGCAAATCCTCGCCATGCCACTGGGCATGGCTGC
>JAYUQJ010000147.1:0-4533 GCA_043756825.1 Betaproteobacteria bacterium
CAAGGACGTGGAGCAACTGCTGGGGCGCGTGCTGCGCATGCCTTACGCCAGCCGCCGCAGCAGCCCGGCGCTGAACCGGGCCTATGCGCATGTGGTGGCGCCGAGCTTCTCACAGGCCGCGTCGGCCCTGGTGGACCGCATGGTGCAGGGCATGGGCTTCGAGGCCTTGGGCACGGCCAGTGTGGTGCTGCCCGACGCGGGCGTGCCCGACCTGTTTGGCGATGCGCTGGCGTTGCCGCCGGCCATGCCCACGCTGACTTTGGAACTGTCGCCCGAGGCGCTGGCGGCCCTTCAAGGCGAGCCTGGTTTGCAGGCCGTGCCGCGCGAAGCCGGCAGCGGTGCAGCGGTCAAGCTGAGGGATGAACGCCCCCAGGCCGACGACATACGTCGTCCGCCCCCCGAGGGGGTTGAGCAAAGTGGCCAAGCAACATTTGCTCAAGAAATGTCGGATGCGCAATTGGCCCGTGTGCTGGCGGTCCTGCCCAGCAGCCAACATGCGGCGGTGGCAGCACAAGTGCGCCAGCACAACGAGCGCATTGCCGCCGCGCGCTCGCCGGCCCAACGGGGGGTGCTGTTTGCACCGCTGCCACGCCTGTGCGTCGGGCCGGTCGGCATGGGCCAGGCCGAGTTGCACTTGTTCGAGCGCAACACACTCGACGAGATCGTCTCCATCGACCTGCTGCGCGCCGACCCGCGGCCCGCGCTGCCGGGCTGGCGGCTGGTCGAGCAGAGCGACCAGTTCGAAATCTTCTTCAACGAAACCCGACTGCAACTGCGCCAGGCCCAGGCCCAAGCCCAGACTTCGGCGCAGTTGTCGTTGAACGCCGTGGCCAGCGATGCCACTGAAACCGATCTTGTGCTGTGGCTGGCCACCGCGCTGCGCCGCCCGGCGCTGACTGACGACGCCTTGCGCCGCTGGGCGGCCGCGCTGGTGGGGCAACTGCGCCACGAGCAGGGCTTTTCGCTGACAGGCCTGCTGCGCGCTCGCCATGCGGCCGCGCAGGCCGCTGTGCGACGGCTGGACGATCTGGAATCGCAGGCGCGCAAGCAGGGCTGCGAGCAACTTGCGCTGGCCATCGAAGGCTTGCCGCAGCGCAGTGCCTGGGCTGTCGGGGTCTCGCCCGACTGGCAGTTTCGTTTCGTTGCGGGCCACTACCCGGCCCGCAATATCTACGCCGGCCGCTGGGCCTTTCGTAAACATTATTTCGATGTGATTCATACCCTGAAGCCTCAGAGCGAGGAATTTGAGTGCGCCAGGGCGCTGGATGCGCTGCCTGAAGTCAAGCACTGGGTGCGCAATATCGAGCAGCAGGAGCGGTTTTCCTTCTGGCTGCCCACTGCCACCGACTACTTCTACCCAGACTTCGTGGCCGAATTGAACGATGGTCGGCTGTTCGTGGTGGAGTACAAGGGCGATGCCTACGCCACCAACGACGATTCGCGCGAGAAGCGGGCCATCGGCGCGGCCTGGGCACGGGCCAGTGGTGGGCAAGCGGTGTTTGCGATGGTAGAGCGCTTGGTGGGCGGACTGGATGTCGCAGCGCAGCTTGCACAGGCGGTGGGCGCAGGGCCGTTCCCTGCGCAGGAGAACCCGGGATGAGTGACGATTGCAAGCTGCGCCCTGAAGGCTTCCAGCGGGTGACGGCGCTGCTGGCCGCGCGCGGCCATGCGCATGCGCCGCGCTGGCTCGACACGCCGGCCCGCACCTGCGCCGAGGCGGCCCAGGCCCTGGGCCTGCAGACCGGACAGATCGCCAAGAGCGTGATCTTCAGGCGCCGCGCCGACGGCCAGGCCGTGCTGGTGGTGGCCTCGGGCGACCGCCGGGTGGACGAAGGCAAGGTGGCCGCGCAGGTAGGTGCGATCGGCCGCGCCGATGCCGCCTTCGTCAAGCAGCAAACCGGGTTTTCGATCGGTGGCGTGGCGCCGCTGGGCCATGTGCAAGCGCCAGTGGTGCTGATCGACCGGGCGTTGTTCCGCTTTGGCCAGGTCTGGGCCGCAGCAGGACATCCGAACGGTGTGTTCTGCCTGACGCCCGCTGAACTGGTCGAATTGACCGGCGGTGCGCCGGTGGCCGATGTGGCGGCCGACGAGCCTGCGGCCGGTGGGGCCAGCGCATGAGCGCGGCCCCGGCCCCGGTGGCCAGCCCCTGCATCAACCTCTGCCGCATGCACGAGGCCAGCGGCTGGTGCGAGGGCTGCCTGCGCACCCTCGACGAGATCGCCGCCTGGGGCGGGCTGGACGACGCCGCCAGGCGCGGCGTGCTGTTGCGCCTGGCCCCCAGGCGGGTGGCCTGGCGCGCGCTGCGGGCGGCTGCCCGCGCCGGCGCCGGCCAGGCCGCCGGCAAACCCCCCTTGAAAGGCAGTGAGCCATGAAGCAGGTGGATTTCTACTTCGACGTGATCTCGCCTTATGCCTGGCTGGCCTTCGAGCGCCTGCCGCAGGCCCTGGCCGGCATCAACCTGGTGGTGCATTACCAACCGCTGCTGTTTGCCGGGCTGCTCGGCCACTGGGGCCAGAAGGGGCCGGCCGAGATCGAGCCCAAGCGCAGCTGGACCTACCGCCAGGCGGCCTGGCTGGCGCAGCAGCAGGGCACGCTGCTGCAACTGCCCCGGCCGCACCCCTTCAACCCGCTGGCGCTGCAGCGACTGGCCCTGGCCTGCGCGCCGGCGGGCGGCACACCCAGCCGGCAGGTGGTGCAGGCCTTGTTCCAGCATGTCTGGTGCCGCGACGGCGCCGACCCGAATGAGCCGGCCGGGCTGGCGGCGCTGGCCCAGCAGCTGGCCCCGCAGCGTGACCCGGCCTGCGCCGAGGTCAAGGCCGAATTGCGCCAGCGCACCGAATCGGCCGTGACGGCTGGCCTGTTCGGGGTGCCCACGCTGGTGTGCGGGGGCCGCGCTTTCTTCGGCCAGGATTCACTGCCCATGCTGCGGGCAGCGCTGACAAGCGCCCCCTGGTTCGACAGCCCGGCCTGGGACGAGGCCGGCCGGCAGCCGCCAGGGCTGCAGCGCAGCACGGTCTGAGCGACCGCCGCTGGCCCCGTCCGGGCTGCCGTTTGACGCTGACACCGCGGGTCAGGGGTGGGCCGGTGGCCTCGGTGTTTTCACCAGGCAAGCTGTGATATCCCGCATGATGGGATAAAACGCCAGGGTTACACCTGGTTTCGTCATTTTGTGTTGGCCGGCTGTCAGAGCGCAGTCAGTGGTGCCGCCAACAGTTCAATCCAGACGGCACATCGGTGCCGGTTTATCTGACCCGGAGACAACACCCATGGCCACTGCATCCCTATCAGCGTCAGGCAAAGCACCGCCGATGACCGCCGAGGAGAAGAAGGTCATCTTCGCCTCGTCACTCGGCACCGTTTTCGAGTGGTACGACTTCTATCTGTACGGTTCGCTGGCGGTGATCATCGGCAAGCAGTTCTTCGCGGCGCTCGACCCGACCGCCCAGTTCATCGCGTCCTTGCTGGCCTTTGCCGCCGGCTTCATCGTGCGGCCATTCGGCGCGCTGGTGTTTGGCCGCCTGGGCGACATGATCGGTCGCAAGTACACTTTCCTGATCACCATCCTGATCATGGGCTTGTCGACCTTCATCGTCGGCATCTTGCCCAACTACGCCTCGATCGGCGTGGCGGCGCCGATCATCCTGATCCTGCTGCGCATGCTGCAGGGCCTGGCGCTCGGCGGCGAGTACGGCGGTGCAGCCACCTACGTGGCCGAGCACTCGCCACACGGCAAGCGCGGCCTGTTCACCTCGTGGATCCAGACCACCGCCACGATGGGCCTGTTCCTGTCGCTGCTGGTCATTCTGGGCACCCGCACGCTGATCGGCGAAGAGGCTTTTGCCGACTGGGGCTGGCGCGTTCCGTTCCTGGTCTCGGTGATCCTGCTCGCGATCAGCGTCTGGATTCGCCTGTCGATGAACGAATCGCCCGCCTTCAAGAAGATGAAGGAAGAGGGCAAGACCTCGAAGGCACCGCTGACCGAGTCTTTCGGTGAGTGGAAGAACCTGAAGATCGTGATCCTGGCGCTGGTCGGCCTGACCATGGGCCAGGCCGTCGTCTGGTACACCGGCCAGTTCTACGCGCTGTTTTTCATGACCGGCCCGCTGAAGGTCGACAACGCCACCGCCAACATCATGACGGCGATCTCGCTCGTGATCGGCACGCCATTCTTCATCTTCTTCGGCTGGCTCTCCGACAAGATCGGCCGCAAGCCGATCATCATGGCCGGCTGCCTGATCGCCGCGCTGACCTTCTTCCCGCTGTTCAAGGCACTCACCCTGGCGGCCAACCCGGCGCTGGCGGCAGCGCAGGCGAAGAACAAGGTCGTGGTCACGGCCGACCCGGCCGAATGTTCGTTCCAGTTCAACCCGACTGGCGTGGTCAAGTTCACGAGCTCGTGCGACGTGGCCAAGCAGGTGCTCGCAGCGCGCGCCGTGAGTTACGAGAACATGGCAGGTACCGGCCCCGCGAAGATCACGATCGGCGACAAGGTGATCGAATCGTTCACCGCCACCGGCATGCCGGCCGCCGACG
>JAYUQJ010000148.1:0-13068 GCA_043756825.1 Betaproteobacteria bacterium
CTGCAGGTGGCGGGTGGACGCTGGGCGGTGACGCCGGCGCAGGTGCGCGGCGCGGGGCGCCTGGTGGCGATCGGCCTGCGCGGCCGGCTGCCGCAAACCCTGGCCGTGGCCACCGACCCAGCAGCTTGATCTGGTGGGGCGCCCTCACGCTGGCCGGTCGATACCCCCCACGTTCACAGGGCACGCTACACACTTTGTTGCTGGCAGATCCATTGCGTGGCGGCCGCTGGGTGGCCACTATGCGCCGCGAAATCAACTGGGATGGCGTGGGCTCGCCCTTTGCCGACACCGCTGCCCTGCCTGCGGGCTTCTTCAACAACAATTCGCCGTGCGGCGCGGTGTTCAGTTCGCCCACGCCGGGCGCCAGCTTCGTGGTCAGCGCCAAGGCCGGCGAGGCGACAGCGCCGCTGTTCGGCTTCCTGGCGGACCTGCAGACCTTCAGCGCCGAGCGCCTGTTCGCAACACGCGGCAGCCGCATCACCGACATCCACTTCTTCGTGCCCGGCACACCGACCGTGGCCGCCACCCGCGCCTTTGCGGCGGTGTTCGTCGATGCCGAGAACAACGACGCAACCGACTTCACGACGATGGAGTTCTTCAACCCCGCCAATGCGCTGATCTTCAGCCGCACCGTGTTGATCGCCGGCAACCAGGGCCTGTCCTTGCTGGGCGGGGTGGCCACGGCCGGCGAGCAGATTGCGCGGGTGCGCATCACCACGCCCGACAACTTCCTGGTCAGCAATGGCGTGCGGGCCAATGAAGCGCACGACTTCGTGGTGATGGACGATTTTCTCTACGCTACGCCCACCGCCGTGCCTGAACCGGCGGCCTGGGCGCTGGCGCTGCTGGGCCTGGGCGGGCTGGGCTGGAAGCTGCGGCGCCGGGGCTGATCAGCGCCAGGCCCACCTGTCAGAAACCCGGCTGCGGCCGGGTTTTGCTTTGCCGGGCCGCTGCGTCAGCGCGGCCGTGAGTGGTACAGGTTCTGCGGGTGCTGGCCGTCGGCAAAGAACACCCAGCGCTCGACCAGCAGGCCGGCCCATTGCAGGGCGCACAGCGCGCTGAGCCCCACCGCATCGGGCCGGCTGACCATCAGCAACAAGCCGGCGCCCGGCAGCACAAAGCCCAGCACGGCGGCAGCCCAGCGCGCCTGCAGCACCTGCGATGCCGTGCGGCCATGGTCGAACTCGCGGTTGCCAAAGCTGCCGGCCGTGGTGCCGGCATGCATCTGCACGATGCGCGGATGACGCACGCCGATGGCCGTCTGCAAGCTGGTCTTGCGCACCAGCGTGGCATTGCGCCACAGCGTGCCGGCGCGCACCAGCGCAGCCCCGCCCAGCGCCAGCAGCGCACCCCAGGCCAGCGCCGGCGCCACCGCCGGGGCTGCAAAGCCCGCCAGCGCAGCCGCCAGCAGCAGGCCCGAGGCCAGGCCCAGCAGGCCGAAGCACAGCGGCGTCAACGGCGACGCCCACTCGCGGATCACCAGCACGGCCGCATAGATCATGCCGGTGCAGACGAACAGCAACAGCGCCAGCACGGCAGCCAGCGCAGCGAGCGCCATCGACGGTGCGCCGCCCAGCCACTGCAGCCCGCCCCACAGCGCCACCACCGCCATGAAGGCCGGCAGCACGATCACCTCGCGCGACAGCCAGCTGGTACGCCACATCGCCACCGCGCGCCAGGCCCGCAGCGGATGGCCCAGGTGAAAGGTCGCGGCCACCAGGCCCGCGCCGCAAAGCCCCAGCACCCCGGCCGCACCGGCCAGGTGAAAGGCCTGCCCGGGCGGGGCCAGCAGGCCCAGGCGCGCGGCCCAATCCACACCCACCAGCGCCAGCAGCAGGCCCTGGCCGGTGCCGGCCAGGGTGGTGAACAGGATCATCGACCAGGCCGGTGCCATGTCAATGTTCCCAGTCGGCGCCGAGTGGTGCGCCAGGGGCGACGCCGGGCTCGCGCCCATCCACCCGCAGCGGGTTCTGCGCCCGCAGCAACTGCTGCGGATCGGCGCGCAGCTCGGTCTTGCGGCGCGGCAGGTAGTGATTGGCGGGCAGCGTGCCGGCCTCGGGCATCAGGGTGTAGCCGCCGCGGTCGCGGATCGCCACCGAGACCTCGGACGCCGGGTCGTGCACATCGCCAAACAAGCGTGCGCTGGTAGGGCAGGCCATCACGCAGACCGGCTTGCGTTCGGCCACCGGCAGGGCTGGGTCGTGGATGCGGTCCACGCACAGGGTGCACTTGGTCATCACCTGCCGCTTCTCGTCCAGCTCGCGCACGCCGTAGGGGCAGGCCCAGGCGCAGTATTTGCAGCCTATGCACTTGTCGGCATCCACCAGCACGATGCCGTCCTCGGGCCGCTTGTAGCTGGCGCCGGTGGGGCAGACCGGCACGCAAGGCGGGTCTTCGCAGTGCAGGCAGCTCTTGGGGAAGTGCACCGTCTGGGTGTTGGGGTATTCGCCCACCTCGAAGGTCTGCACCCGGTTGAAGAAGGTGCCGGTCGGGTCAGCCCCGTAGGCATGCTCGTCCACCAGCGGGCCGGCCGTGCCCGAGGTGTTCCATTGCTTGCAGCTGGTGACGCAGGCATGGCAGCCGACGCAGACGTTGAGGTCGATGACCAGGGCGAGCTGGGTCATTCGTGGCCCCCTTCTGACGACGCCTTGCCGGCAAACCAGGCACGCCAGCGCGGCACCTTGGGCACCATGCCGGGCAGGCCGGGCACGCCGCCGAACTGCGGCCAGGATTGCGCGGGTTCTTCGGCTGCTGCCTTGCGGATGCGCACCCGCACGTCGTACCAGCCGGCCTGGCCGGTGATCGGGTCGGCATTGGACGCCCGCACCCCTTGCGCGTCAGGCGGCAATTCCTCGCTGATCAGATGGTTCAGCAAAAAGCCGCGCTGCGATTCGTTGGCGTCCTCGCCCAGGGCCCAGGCGCCCTTGCTCTTGCCGATCGCGTTCCAGGTCCAGACGGTGCCGGGCTCCACCGCCTCGCTGTGGCGGCATTGGGCCCGCACCTTGCCCCACATCGATTCGACCCACAGCCAGTCGCCGTCGCCGATGCCCTGGGCCTGGACGGTGAGCGGGTTGACGTACAGCTCGTTGTGGGCATGGATCTGGCGCAGCCAGGCGTTCTGGCTGTCCCAGGAGTGGTACATCGCCATCGGCCGCTGGGTGACGGCCGCCAGCGGGTAGGCCTCGCGGTCGCTGGCCTGCACCTCCAGCGGCGGGTACCAGAAGGGCAGCGGGTCGAAGTAACGGGCCACCCGCTCGCGCAGCCGGTCGGGCGGTTGGCGGCCCGCGGTCTTGCCCTGCGCGGCCAGGCGGAACTTCTGGATGAACTCGGAGTACAGGTGAATCACTACGGGATCGTTGTCGCGGCGCAGGCCCACCTGCTGGGCCCATTCCATGTAGCCGCGGTTCCAGTTGCGCATGTACTGGTGCTCGGGCTTCATCACCACATGGTGCACGCAGTTGTTGGCCGCGTACATCTCCCATTGCTTGGGGTTGGGCGCGCCGCGCAGGCTTTGGCTGCCGTCCTCGCCGCGCCAGCCGCTCAGGAAGCCGATGCCCGAGCCCGGCGCGGTCTCGTAGCGCACGATGAAATCGGGATAGCCGGTGTACTTGCGGCCGCCGTCGGCGGTGGTGAAGGCCGGCAGCTTCAGCCGGCCGGCCAGTTCCACCAGCACCTCCTGGAAGGGCTTGCACTGGCCTTTGGGCGGCAACACCGGCACCCGCACCGAATCGCAGGGGCCGTCGAATTCGCTGATCGGCCGGTCCAGCATCGACATCACGTCATGCCGCTCCAGGTAGGTGGTATCGGGCAGGATCAGGTCGGCAAAGGCCGTCATCTCCGACTGGAAGGTGTCGCAGACCACGATGAAGGGGATCTTGTACTGGCCGGCCTTGGCACCCGCCGCATGCTTGTCGGCCAGCATGCGCCGGGCCTCGCTGGTGTTCATGCTGCTGTTCCAGGCCATGTTGGCCATGAACAGCAACAGCGTGTCGATCGGGTAGGGGTCGCCGCGCCAGGCATTGGTGATGACGTTGTGCATCAGGCCATGGGCGCTCAGCGGGTACTCCCACGAGAACCCCTTGTCGATGCGCACCGGCTCGCCGTCGGCGTCCACGCACAGGTCTTCGGGGCTCTCGGGCCAGCCCAGCGGCGGCGCATCCAGCGGGGTGTTGGGCTTGATCGAGGCCGGGCCCTTGGGCGGCCGGGCATTGGGCGGCACCGCACGCGGATAGGGTGCCTTGTGGCGGAAGCCGCCCGGCCGGTCAATCGTGCCCAGCAGCGACATCAGGATGGCCAGCGCGCGGATCGATTGAAAGCCGTTGCTGTGCGCGGCCAGCCCCCGCATCGCATGAAAGGCCACCGGGTTGCCGGTGACGCTCTGGTGCTCGCGGCCCCAGCTGTCGGTCCAGGCGATCGGCAGCTCGATGGTGTGGTCGCGTGCGGTCATGCCCATCTCGTGGGCCAGGCGGCGGATGGTGGCCGCAGCGATGCCGGTGATGGCGGCGGCCCATTCGGGCGTGCAATCGGCCACCCGGTCGGCCAGCAGCTGGAAGGCCGGTTTCACCGCCGTGCCGTCGGGCATCGCAAAGCTGCCGAACAGGGCCGGATCGGCGCTGTCGCTGTGGTCGGCCACCGGCTTTTGCTGCAACCGGTCCCACCAGAAGAAGTTGTGCGGCCGCAGCGGGTTGACGATGTCGCCCTCGGGGTTGCGCATCATCAGGCCGAACGCGTCGCTGGCCTCGGCCTGGTTCACCAGCTGGCCGGCATTGGTGTAGCGCACCAGAAAATCGCGATCGTACAGGCCCAGCTTGATCAGCTCGTGGATGATGGCCAGCAGCAGCGCGCCATCGGTGCCGGGCTTGATCGGCACCCATTCGTCGGCGATGGCTGCGTAGCCGGTGCGTATCGGGTTGATGGCCACGAAGCGGCCGCCGTCGCGCTTGAACTTCGCCAGCGCCGCCTTCATCGGGTTGCTGTGGTGGTCCTCTGCGGTACCGATCATGTAGAAGACCTTGGCCCGCTCCAGATCGGGGCCGCCAAACTCCCAGAACGATCCGCCGATGGTGTAGATCATGCCGGCGGCCATGTTGACCGAGCAGAAGCCGCCATGCGCCGCATAGTTGGGCGTGCCGAACTGGCGTGCGAACAGGCCGGTCAGCGCCTGCATCTGGTCGCGCCCGGTGAACATCGCAAACTGCTTGGGGTCGGTGGCGCGCAGGTGGCGCAGCCGGTCTTCCAGGATCTGGAAGGTCTCGTCCCAGCCGATCGGCTCGAACTCACCCGCGCCGCGCTCGCTGCCGGGCTTGCGGCGCAGCGGCTGGGTCAGCCGCGCCGGCGAGTACTGCTTCATGATGCCGGCCGAGCCCTTGGCACACAGGATGCCCTTGTTCAGCGGGTGCTCGGGGTTGCCCTCGATGTAGCGCACCTCGGGGCCGCCGCCCTGGCCGGCATCGCGCAGATGCACCTTGATGCCGCAACGGCAGGCGCACATATAGCAGGTGGTGGTCTTGACGCTGGTGGTGGCGCCGGGCAGCGCCGGCGCGGTGGGATCGTGCAGCGGTGCGGTCATCGGGTGCGGGGCTCAGTGGGCGCCGGGGCGCAGGGATGATGCGGCGGCGGGCAGGCCGGCGGCCTGCAGCGTCTGCCGGGCGATCACGGCTTCTTCATGGGTGCGCAGCACGCGGATCTGCACCGCGCTGCCGGCGCTGTTGATGCAAGCGGCGCCGCTGGTATTGGCCTGGGCGTCCAGTTGCAGGCCCAGCCAGCCGGCAGCCTCGACGATGCGCGCACGCAGCGGCGCAGCGTTCTCGCCGATGCCGCCGGTGAAGACCAGGGCGTCGATGCCGCGCAAGGCGGCGGCCAGGCCGGCCAGCTCGCGCAGCGCAGCCTCGACGAAATGCTCGATGGCCAGCGCCGCTGCCGGGCTGGTGCTGGCCATCAAGCTGCGCATGTCGGCCGACAGCCCCGACAGGCCCAGCAGGCCGGATTGCTGGTGCAGCAGCCGGCTCACCGCCTCGGCGTCCAGGCCGTGGCGCTGGATCAGGTGCAACACCACCGCCGCGTCGATGCGGCCGCAGCGGGTGCCCATGGTCAGGCCGTCCAGCGGCGAGAAGCTCATCGTGGTGGCCACCGAACGGCCTGCCAACAGGCCGCACATCGACGCGCCGTTGCCCAGGTGCGCCACCACCACCCGGCCGGCCAGCAGCGCGGGCTCGCGCTCGGCCAGCTGGGCCCGGATGGATTCATACGACAGGCCGTGAAAGCCGTAGCGCCGCACGCCCGCGTCATGCCAGGCCTGGGGCAGGGCAAAGCGCTGGTGCACCGCCGGCTGGCTGCGGTGGAAGGCGGTGTCGAAGCAGGCCACCTGCGGCACCGCCGGAAAGGCCGCGCGGGCGGCCAGGATGCCGCTCAGGTTGTGCGGCTGGTGCAGCGGCGCCAGCGGCGCCAGCGCCTGCAGCGTGCCCAGCAGCGCCGCGTCGATCAGCGCCGGGGCACTCAGATCCGCGCCGCCGTGCACCACCCGGTGGCCCACCAGCGCCACGCGCCATTGCCCGCCTGCGGCGTCGACCTGGGCCAGCACCTGGGTCAACGCCTGGTCGTGGCCGGGCGCATCGGGCCCGCTGCCCAGGCCCTCCACCTGTCCGGCCAGCACCGGCGTCGACAGGTCGCCGCCCAGCGCGAACAGCGCGTACTTGACCGACGAGCTGCCGGCGTTGACCGTGAGCACGCAGTCGATCACGGCGCGGTCCGGGTGCAGTCGCTCAGACGTAGTCCTTGTACTTGTCGAGGAAGCGCACCGGCTTGGCCAGCGCATCGCGGCGGAAGGGGTCGCCCAGCTCGCGGGTGCACAGGATCTCGATCACGCAGGTCTTCTTGTGGTTCATCTGCAGGTCGATCGCCTTCTTCAGTGCCGGGCCCACGTCCTCGATCTGGTCGACGATGATCGCCTCGGCGCCCATGGCCTGGGCGATGCCGGCAAAGCTCTGGTTGTCCAGCTCGCCGGCCACAAACCGGCGGTTGTAGAAATCGACCTGGTTCTTCTTCTCGGCGCCCCACTGGCGGTTGTGGAAGACCACCGCAGTGACCGGGATCTCGTGGCGCACGCAGGTCATGATCTCGCTCATGCTCATGCCCCAGGCGCCGTCTCCGGCATAGGCCACCGCCGGCCGGTCGGGCGCGGCCACCTTGGCACCGATCATCGTCGGCAGCGAGTAGCCGCAGTTGCCGAAGCTCATCGGCGCGAAGAAGCTGCGCGGCTCGTCGAAGCGCAGGTAGCTGTTGCTCACCGCATTGATGTTGCCGATGTCGGTGGACACCATCACCCGCGGCGGCATGGCCTTTTCCAGCTCGCGCAGCACCTGGCGCGGGTGCAGGTAGCGGCCGCCCGAGAACGGCGTCTCGCGGCCGTTCTCCTCGATCATGTCCAGGCTGAAGGCGTCGGTCTCGTGGGTCCAGGCATCTAGCTCTTGTTCCCAGGCGGCCTTCTCGGCCGCGATGGTGGCCGCACGCTGGGCCTGGCTGGCATCGCAGGCCAGCACCTGGCCGCCGATGCGCGCCAGCAGCGCCTTGACCACCGCCTTGGCATCACCGTGGATGCCCACGCTGATCTTCTTGACCAGGCCCAGATTGGTGTGGTCGGCCTCGACCTGGATGATCCTGGCGTCCTTGGGCCAGTAGTCCAGGCCATGCTGGGGCAGCGTGCCGAAGGGGCCCATGCGCGAACCCAGTGCGATCACCACGTCGGCCTGGCTGATCAGCTTCATGGCCGCCTTGCTGCCCTGGTAGCCCAGCGGGCCCGCCCACAGCGGATGCCTGGCCGGGAAGGCGTCGTTGCGCAGATAGCCCACGCACACCGGCGCACCCAGGCGCTCGGCCAGCGCCTTGCATTCTTCAACCGCATCTCCCATCACCACGCCGCCGCCGGCCAGGATCACCGGGAACCTGGCCCGGGCCAGCAACTCGGCCGCCGCAGCCAGGCTGTTCTCGCCGCCCGCGCCGCGCTCCACCCGCATCGGCTGCGGGATCTCGCAGCTGATCTCGCCATAGAAGTAATCGCGCGGAATGTTGAGCTGGGTCGGGCCCATCTCGCTGATGGCCCGGTCGAAGCAGCGCGCGGTGAACTCGGCCATGCGCTTGGGGTTGACCACATGGCCCTGGTATTTGGTGAACTCCTGGAACATCGGCAGCTGGTTGGCCTCCTGGAAACCACCCAGGCCCATGCCCATGGTGCCGGTCTCGGGGGTGACGATGACCACCGGGCTGTGCGCCCAGTAGGCCGCCGCGATGGCCGTGACGCAGTTGCTGATGCCCGGGCCGTTCTGCCCGATCACCACGCCGTGGCGGCCCGACACCCGGGCGTAGCCGTCGGCCATGTGGCCGGCGCCCTGCTCGTGCACCACCGGGATCAGGCGGATGCCGGCCGGCGCGAAGATGTCCATCGCGTCCATGAAGGCCGAGCCCATGATGCCGAACATGGTGTCCACGCCCTGGGCGACCAGGGTCTCGACAAAGGCTTCGGACGGCGTCATCTTCTGCACGCCTTGCACGGTGCGGCGGGTGTCGGTGGGGCTCATGGCTCAGGTCTCCTGGGGGAAAAGGCTTCAAGAATCCGGCATAAGCCGTTCCGGAAGCTGGAAATTCAGGTCACTTTAGAAGCGAGAATCCGCATCGTCAACTGATTTTTCATAAATTGGAACAATTCATGTCGATTTATGAAATTAACCTATCATCAGCGCCATGAACCCCGCGCAACGCCCTTCGCTGCGGCTGGCCGACACCGCGCCGGCCGAGGTCAATGGCGACACCCCCACGCTGCGCCTGTTTGCGCTGCTGGAGGTGATCGCGTCCAAGGACCGGCAGTTCTCGCTGCAGGGCCTGACCGACGAGACCGGCCTGCCCAAGCCCACGCTGCACCGCATGCTGCAGCAGTTGGAATCGGCCGGCCTGCTGCAGCGTGGCGGCGACGGCCGGCTTTACGGCACCGCTGCCCGGCTGCGCCGCCTGGCCGAGAACCTGCTGCTCAACAGCGTGCACCAGGGCGCCCAGCATGCGGTGCTGCGCCAGCTGGTGGACGAGGTGGGCGAGAGCTGCAACCTCACCGCACTGTCGGGCAGCGAGGTGGTCTACCTCGATCGGGTGGAGACCGCCGCGCCGCTGCGCTTCTACCTGCACCCCGGCTCACGGGTGCCGGCGCACTGCTCGGCCAGCGGCAAGGTCTTTCTGGCGCAGATGACGCCCAGCCAGCGCCAGCGCCTGCTGGGCCATGCCCCGCTGCAGCCCTACACGCCCAAGACCCTCACCGATCTGGCCGGCCTGGAGGACGAGATCCGCGACATCAAGCGCCAGGGCTTTGCGCTGGACAACGAAGAGTTCCTGCCCGGCCTGCTGTGCGTGGCGGTGCTGGTGCCGCCGGTCGGGCGCGCCGGGCGCACCGGCCTGTCCAACCGCTGCGTGGCGGTGCAGGCGCCGATCATGCGGCTGACCGCCACCCAGGCCCTGCAGCTGCTGCCGCCACTGCAGCGGGCGGCGGCGGCGCTGGCGGCCATCGACGACGAGGCGCAGCCGTGACGGATCTGGCGCAGCTGCGCCCCGACCGGCTGGTCAGTGCGCGCGAGGTCTTCGGCATTGCCAGCGCCTTGCAGGTGCCGGCCTTCAGCGAGCGCGACGACCATGTGCCCGAGATCGACCCGGCCTACCGCTTCAACCCCGAGGTGACCTTGGCCCTCCTGGCCGGCTTCATGCAGGACCGGCGGGTGATGGTGCAGGGCCTGCACGGCACCGGCAAGTCCAGCCACATCGAGCAGGTGGCCGCGCGCCTGAACTGGCCCTGCGTGCGGGTCAACCTGGACGGCCATGTCAGCCGGCTCGACCTGGTGGGTCGCGACGCCGTGGTGGTCAAGCCAGCCCCAAGACCCGCCTACCAGCGGGTCGCCCCCCGGGCGGAGCGGGCCCGCTGGGGGGCGGCCCGGCGCGGGCCCGGCAGCGGCCAGCAAGTCACCGAGTTCCAGCCCGGCATCGTGCCCTGGGCGCTGCAGCGGCCGGTGGCGCTGGTGTTCGACGAATACGACGCCGGCCGGCCTGACGTGATGTTCGTGATCCAGCGCCTGCTCGAGCGCGAGGGCAAGTTCACGCTGATGGAC
The DNA here is from genome assembly GCA_043756825.1 of Betaproteobacteria bacterium. Taxonomy (GTDB): domain Bacteria; phylum Pseudomonadota; class Gammaproteobacteria; order Burkholderiales; family Burkholderiaceae_C; genus Pseudaquabacterium. Next base: position 10,140 of record JAYUQJ010000148.1, read on the forward strand.
CAGAACCGGGTGCTCAGCCCGCACCCCAGTTTCCGGCTGTTTGCCACCGCCAACACCGTCGGCCTGGGCAATCTGAACGGCCTGTACCACGGCGCACAGCGCCTGAACCATGCCCAGGTGGACCGCTGGAACATCGTGGCCACCCTCAACTACCTGCCGGCCGACGAAGAGGCCGCCATCGTGCTGGCCCGGGTGCCGGCCCTGGCCACCGAACCCGGCCGCGCGCTGGTGGCGCAGATGGTGGCGATGGCCAGCCTCACCCGGCACGGCTTTGCGGCGGGCGACCTGTCTACGCTGATGTCGCCGCGCACCGTGATCACCTGGGCCGAGAACCTGCAGATCTTCAGCGACACCGCGCTGGCCTTGCGCCTGTCCTTCGGCAACAAGTGCGACGAGGCCGAGCAGCCGGTGCTGGCCGAGTATTTCCAGCGCTGCTTCGGCAGCGAACTGGGCGGCGCCGGCCCGGCACTGACGTCGGCCGGCTGATGGCCGGCCCGGCCGCGCCGCTGCCCGGTGCCGCTGCCGCAGCCGGCGTGCAGCAACTCGCCCGCACCCAGCAGCGCCTCGAAGCCTTGTGCATCGCCGCGATCCGGGCGCTGACGGGCGAGCGCGACCTGCACTTCCGCGGCCGGCGCCTGCACCGCGGCCAGCGCCGCCTGCCGCTGTTCGCGCCCCACCTGCACCCTGCGACGGCGCATGACGACCTGGCCAGCTTGCGCGGCGCGGCCGACGGGCTGGCGCTGCGGCTCAAGCTGTCCGACGAGGCCCTGCACCGGCAGCTGGCCCCCGCCGAGCCGGTCGCCCGGGCGCTGTTCGACATGCTCGAACAGTTCCGGGTCGAATCCCTGGTGGCCCCGGCCTGGCCCGGCGTGCGGGCCAACCTGCAGCAACGCTTCGAGCGCTGGACCCTGGGCCTGCACCACGGCGGCCTGACCGACACCGCGCGCGGCCTGCTGCTGTTCACGGTGGCCCAGATCGCCCGCGCCCGCGTCACCCGCCAGCCGCCGCTGGCGGCCATCGAAGACCTGATGGAGGCCACCCGCCACGGCATCGCGCCGCTGCTGGGCCATGCCCTGGCGGGGCTGCGCCGCCACCATGGCGACCAGGCCGCCTATGCCGCGCCAGCGCGCAGCCTCGCCGAGACCGTGGCCCGCCTGCTGGCCGAGGCCGGCGACGGCGCCACGCAGCCGCGCGACCGCGCCGACCGCGAGACCGACGAGCGCCTGGTTTTCGGCCTGCTGACCGACACCGACGAAGCCGACACCGACGCCATCGCTGCCGTGGCGCCGGGCCGCAGCCGGGTGCTGGACGGCAGCGCTGCCGGCTACCGGGTCTTCACCACCGCCTACGACCGCACCCTGCGGCCCGACGCCGGCGTGCGCCGCGCCCAGCTCGACGCCTGGCGCGCGCAGCTGGATGCGCGCATCGCCGCCCAGGGCCTGAACCTGCCCCGGCTGGCGCGGCAGCTCCAGGCCCTGCTGGCCGCACCGGTCACCGATGGTTGGGACGGCGCGCTCGAAGAGGGCCTGATCGACGGCCGCAGCCTGTCGCAACTGGTCACCTCGCCGACCGAGCGGCGGCTGTTCCGCCAGGCCCGCACCGAGCCACAGGCCGACTGCGTGCTGGGCTTCCTGATCGATTGCTCGGGCTCGATGCGCCAGCACATCGAACCGGTGGCGATGCTGGTGGATGTGTTCGTCCGGGCCCTGGACCTGGCCGGCGCGGCCAGCGAGGTGCTGGGCTTTTCCACCGGCGCCTGGCAGGGCGGCCGCGCCGCACGCGACTGGCAGCGCGCCGGCAGGCCGCCCCACCCGGGCCGGCTGAACGAGACCACGCACCTGGTGTTCAAGGACGCCGACACCGCCTGGCGCCACGCCCGGCGCGGCATCGCCGCGCTGCTGCGCGCCGAGCTGTTCCGCGAGGGCGTGGACGGCGAGGCACTGGCCTGGGCCGCCGCGCGCCTGCGCGCTCGCCCCGAGCGCCGCCGCCTGCTGGTGGTGGTCAGCGACGGCTGCCCGATGGACGGCGCCACCGCCCTGGCCAACGATGAACCCTACCTGGACCACCACCTGCAGCAGGTGGCTGGCCAGATCGAGGCCGCCGGCGACATCGAGCTGGCCGCCATCGGAGTCGGCCTGGACTTGAGCCCCTACTACGGCCGTTGCCAGGTGCTGGACCTGACCCAGGGCCTGGGCAACCGGGTATTCGACGAGGTTATCGGCTGCCTGGCAAGCCGACGGCGGCGCTGAGATCTACACTCCGCCTCGTGACAACGACCGCGCGCCTCTGGCTCCGGGCCTTTCTGGTCCTGGCGCTGCTGTGGCAGGCGAGCAGCGCACCCGCTGCGGCGCTGATGGCCTGCTGCGACACGCCCCAGTCCTGCTGCATCGCGGCGCAAGCGGCACCCGCCTGCGCAGTCTCTGCGGCCTGCGCCCCCGCAGCGGTGCCCATGGCGCTGCCGATGGTCAAGGGCCTGCCAGCCCTGCGTCAGACAACCCCCGACCACCGCGCACAGGTGCACTGCAGCGCCTGGGTCGACCCCATCTGGCGGCCGCCGATCATGGCGGCGTAGCACCCACAAAACCCATCTTTTTCCTCTTTACCCTGTGAGGTTGTCATGAAAGCCAAGATCCTGAAGTCACTGTCCGCCGTGCTGCTGCTGGGCACCTCGGCCCAGGTGTTTGCCGCCGGCGCGGCCTGCTGTGTGGCCGGCGCTGCCTGCTGCATGGGGCTGCTGCCCTGCTGCCTGTGATAGCCAGCGCCTGATCGGGCGCTGAACCCCGGCCCGGCGCCGCGCGAGCGGCCCGGGCCTTTTCATTGCGGGTGTGAGGGCTCAGAGGGTGTTGACGAAATGAATGGCACCCGCGCCGGAGTGGTCAAGGGCACTGGGGTAGGCGCGGCGTGCGGCCCGGGCTGGTGGCCCGGGCAA
>JAYUQJ010000149.1:0-4510 GCA_043756825.1 Betaproteobacteria bacterium
CTGGAAGCCGCCGTCAGCCGTCTGCATTCGGTGCGGCTCGAGCGTGACCGGCCACTGTGGCGCTTCTATCTGCTCGAGGGGCTGGGCCCGACCGCTGACGGACGCAAGCGGGTGGCGCTGTATGCCCAGTTCCACCACGCGGCCGTGGATGGCCAGGCGGCGGTGGCCGTGGCCCAGGTGATTCTCGACACCACGCCTGAGCCGCGCGCCATTGACATCCGCCCTAGCAAGCGCAGCAAGGTCTGGCGCCTGGGCATGGGCCAGATGCTGCGCGGCGCCATCGTCAACGAGGCCACGCAGGTGGCCGGCATCATCAAGAATCTGCCGTCCACGCTCAGCACGCTGGCCGGCGCCGCCGGTCAGGCCTTGTCGCAGTCTTCGCTGCTGCGCGGCAAGGGCAAGGGCGTGTCTGCAGGCAATCTCAGCCTGGCCCCGCGCACCGCCTTCAATCAATCGGTCAGCGCGGAGCGGGCCTTTGCCGGGGTCAGCCTGCCGCTGGCCCAGCTCAAGTTGCTGGGCCGGGCGCATGGCGCAACGCTCAACGACATGGTGCTGGTGATCTGCGCCACCGCACTGCGGCGTTATCTGGGCCAGCATGCGGCATTGCCGCGTAAATCCCTGGTCGCGGCGGTACCGGTGTCGTTGCGGGCCAAGGGCGACACCAGTGCCACTACCCAGGCGTCGATGAGCCTGGTCAGCCTGGGCACCCATATCCCCGACCTGGCCAAACGCCTGGCCCACGTCAAGGCGGCCAGCGCAGCGATGAAGCAGACCATGGGCAATCTCAAGAGCGTGCTGCCCACCGACTTCCCGTCCATCGGCGTGCCCTGGCTGGTGGAAGCCGCCACCGCCTTGTACGGCAAGGCCAAGGTGGCCGAGCGCATCCCCCTGCTGGCCAACCTGACCATCAGCAATGTTCCCGGTCCACCGGTGCCGCTGTACCTGGCTGGCGCACGCATGGTCAGCAACTTCCCCACATCGATCGTGATGCACGGCGTCGGCCTGAACATCACGGTGGAAAGCTACGACCGCCAACTCGACTTTGGCCTGGTGGCCGACGCCGCGTCGATGCCCGATGTCCGGGCCCTGGCCGATGCCATCCGCATCGCCTTCGACGATCTCTGCCTGCTCGACAGCCCCGACGCAGCCGCAGCGCCTGCCAGCCTGGCCGACACCGGCCGGGCCGTGGTGGGGCAGGCCCGCAAGCGCTTGAGCCAGGGCTTGAGCGATGTGGGCGAGAGCATGAGCAGTGCGGTGGGCAGTGCGGTGGGCAGCCTGGTCAGCGGGGTGGTGCGTGGCGTGGTCAAGGGCACGGTGGGCCAGTCGGTGAGGGCGGGCAAGAGGCGGCCGGCAGCGGGCGTGCCAGCGCATCCCGCCGCGCAGGCCGGCGCTGTTGAACAGGGCCCGCAGGCCCGACCTGCCACGCGGCCAACGCGCGCGGCGGCTGTCAAGATTGCAGCGCCGCCGGCCGGCGGTAGCGGCGGGCCCAAGCGTCGCAGTGGCGGTGCCCGGTGAAGGTGCTTGCCAATGGCCTGCAGATCGAGGTCGATCTGCAGGGCCCGCCCGAGGGTGAGCCGCTGCTGCTGATCATGGGGCTGGGCATGCCCCTGGTGGGATGGCCTGACGAACTGGTGGCCGATCTGGCCGGCCGGGGCTTTCGGGTGATCCGCTTCGACAACCGCGACATCGGCCTGAGCCAGGGTTTCGAGCACAAGGGCGTGCCCAGCCTGGCCCGCGCATCGCTGCGCCACATGTTGCGCCTGCGGGTGCATTCGCCCTACACCCTGGCCGACATGGCGGCCGACGCCCTGGGGGTGCTGGACGCCCTGGGCCTGGCCAGTGCCCATATCTGCGGGGCGTCGATGGGCGGCATGATTGCCCAGCACATCGCTGCCCAGCATGCCGACCGGGTGCGCAGCCTGAGCTTGATCATGACCACCTCGGGCGCACGCCATCTGCCGCAGCCGCGCCTGGGCGTGCGCCAGGCTCTGCTCAAGCGGCCGCGCAGCGCGGCGCCGGCCGATGTGGTGGCCCACCTGATGGCTTTGCTCGACGTGATTGGCAGCCCGATGTACCGGCCCGACCCGGCGCGCCTGCGGCTGCGCCTGGAGGCCCTGGTGCGGCGCGCCTGGCGGCCCGACGGCACCGCACGCCAATTGCTGGCGGTCGCCGCTGACGGCGACCGCTCGGCGCTGCTGGGCCGCATCCGGGCCCGCACCCGGGTGCTGCATGGTCAGGCGGATGTGTTGATCCCGGTGGCGGCTGCGGCCGACCTGCAACGCAAGATACCGGGCGCGGTGCTCGAGACCATCCCCGGCATGGGCCACGATCTGCCGCTGCCGCTGTTGCCCCGGCTGGCCGGCGCCATCGCCGATAACGCGCGCGGCTGACGCCACTGCGCGGGCCGGTGCGGCAGGCCGGCATGGACAATCCGGCGCATGCCTGCCCATCCCTTCGTCTACCTGGCATCCCAGAGCCCGCGCCGCAGCCAGTTGCTGGACCAGCTGGGCGTGCCCCACCGCCTGCTGTTGGCCGATGACCAGGAGGACGCCGAGGCCCTGGAGGCCGGCCTGCCCGGCGAGTTGCCGGCGGCCTATGTGCAGCGCGTCACCGGCCTGAAGCTGGCCGCTGCGCGCCGGCGCCTGCGGCTGCGCGGCCTGACTGCGGCCCCGATCCTGTGTGCCGACACCACCGTGGCCTTGGGCCACCGCATCCTGGGCAAACCGGCGGATGCGGATCAGGCCCGGGCCATGCTGCGCAGCCTGTCGGGCCGCAGCCACCAGGTGCACACGGCCGTGGCGCTGGCCCGCGGCCGGCGCCACTGGGCCGCGCTGTCGACCAGCAAGGTGCAGTTTGCGCTGCTCGACGATGCATTGATCGAGGCCTACATCGCCAGCGGCCAGCCCTTTGGCAAGGCCGGTGCCTATGCCATCCAGAGCCAGCTCGCGGGCTGGATCCGGCATATCGCCGGCAGCCACTCCGCTATCATGGGATTGCCGCTCTTCGAGACGGCCCAGCTGCTGAAACAAGCGCGCGTGAGCTTCTGACGCCCCTGATGCGCGCGCGCCGGAAGACACAAGATGACGTCCCATGCATGACATCCTGATCAATTGGGCCCCGCAGGAGACCCGCGTGGCGGTGATCGAGAACGGCGCGGCCCAGGAGCTGCACATCGAGCGCCTGCTCGAGCGCGGCCTGGTCGGCAATGTCTATCTGGGCAAGGTGGCGCGGGTCTTGCCGGGCATGCAGAGTGCCTTCATCGAAGTGGGGCTGGAGCGTGCCGCGTTTCTGCATGTGGCCGATCTGCATGCCGGCGGGCAGCAGGTGGCACGCCACGATGCGGCGGTGCCAGTGCCGATAGAGCGCCTGGTGTTCGAGGGCCAGACCTTGATGGTGCAGGTCATCAAGGACCCGATAGGCACCAAGGGCGCGCGCTTGTCCACCCAGATCAGCATTGCCGGGCGGATGCTGGTCTTCCTGCCCCAGGACACCCATATCGGCATCTCGCAGAAGATCGGTTCGGCCGATGCGCGCGAGCAGTTGCGCCTGCGCATGCAAGCCCTCACCGCGATGGCCGACGGCAGCTCGCCGGGGGGCTTCATCCTGCGCACCAATGCAGAGGATGCCAGTGATGCCGAGCTGGCCGACGACATCGCCTACCTGCGCAAGGCCTGGGCCGCGATCCGCGCCCAGGGCCTGGCCCGACCGCCCGGCACCTTGCTGCACCAGGACCTGAACCTGGCCGAGCGGGTGTTGCGCGACATGGTCAACGACGCCACCCAGAGCATCCGCATCGACAGCAAGCTGCAGTTTGACGCGCTCATGGCCTTTGGTGAAGCCTACACGCCCAGTTCAGCGTCCAAGCTCGACCTGTACAAGGGTGAGCGGCCGATCTTCGATCTGTTCGGCATCGAGGAAGAGATCGCCCGGGCGCTGGCCCGGCGGGTCGACCTCAAGAGCGGTGGCTACCTGATCATCGACCAGACCGAGGCGCTGACCACGGTGGATGTGAACACCGGCGGCTTCGTTGGCGCGCGCAATTTCGACGACACCATCTTCAAGACCAATCTCGAGGCCGCCGGCGCAATTGCCCGCCAGCTGCGGCTGCGCAACCTGGGCGGCATCATCATCGTCGACTTCATCGACATGGTGCGTGACGAACACCAGTCGGCGGTGCTGGCCGAGTTCAAGAAGCAGCTCAGCCGCGACCGCACCAAGGTGACCGTGAGCGGCTTCACCCAGCTCGGCCTGGTGGAGATGACCCGCAAGCGCACCCGCGAGAGCCTGGCCCATATGCTGTGCCAGCCTTGCCCCACCTGCGCGGGCCGCGGCCAGGTCAAGACCGCGCGCAGCGTGTGCTACGACATCCTGCGCGAGATCCTGCGCGAGGCGCGGCAGTTCAACCCGCGGGAATTTCGCGTGGTGGCCAGCGCGGCGGTGGTGGAGATGCTGCTCGACGAAGAGAGCCAGCACCTGGCCGGCTTGAGCGACTTCATCGGCAAGCCGGTGT
>JAYUQJ010000150.1:0-4504 GCA_043756825.1 Betaproteobacteria bacterium
GCCGCGCTGGCCAGCAGGCCGGCCGCCAGCGCCAGCAGCGACCACAGCGGCAGCGCCAGGCCCGAGGCCCGCGGGCGCAGCGGTTGACCGGTGATCCGGCCCAGGCGCTCGGCCAGCAGCGGGTCGATCAGCCCGCCCAGCGCAAGGGCCAGGACCAGGCTGAAGACCACCACCAGCAGCGCCTCCGCCATCACGGTCAGCGCCAGCAAGCGGTCCGGCGCGCCCAGCGCGTGCAGCACCGCCAGCTCGGGCCGGCGCTCGGCGACACCGCTGCCCAGGGCGCTGGCCAGTGCCACCACACCGACCAAGCCCGTGCTCAAGGCGACCCAGCTCAGCGCCCGCTGCAGCACCAGCAGGTGGCCCGCGGCAGCACGGCGCAGATCGCGTTCGGTCACCGCGCGCAGGCCCGGCCAGCCCATCCCCGCCGCGCTGGCGAGCAGGCGTTCGGCCACCGCCTGCGGGTCGCTGCCCGGCCTGAGTTGCAGTCGCCAATGGCTGCCCGGTTCGTCCGGCGGCGCGCGGCGGTAGACCGTCGCCGGGCTCATCGGCTCCTCGATGCGACCCACCAGGCGCCCGGCCAATCGCGTATCGCCCACCATCACACTGAGCATGTCGCCCAGCTGGACGGGGCGATCGAGCAGCGCGGCGGCCGCCTGGTTGATGACCAGGTCGTCCCGGTCCTCCAACCAGCGGCCCGCCAGCAAGGTGGTGCGCAGCAGCTTGGCATCGGGCGGCACCTGGCGCAGCCACAACTGGCCATGCCCGTTGTCCGGGTAGGTGCGAGAGACGGCGAAGCCCTGCCCATCCACCCAGCTGGCGCGCTGGGCGTTCCAGGCCTCGGCGCGCTGCACTTCGGGTGCCCCTTGCAGCAGCGGCGCCAGCGCCGGCCGGCCTGCCGGGGCTGCGGGGGAGGGCAGATGAAGCTCGATCTGGTAGAGCCGCTGCGCCGCACTCCGGTCGAGCAGGTGGTGCCATGCCGCGCGCAGGTTCAGCCCGGCCATGAACACCGCGCCGGCGGTGGCCAGCAGCAGGCTGGACCACACGAACCGCTGCCGCCGCCGCAGCACGTTGCGCAGCGCCATGCGCGCCGCCAGCGGCCCTGGCAGCGGCCAGCGGCTGACCGCGTCGGGGCGCTGCAGCGCGCGCTGGGCCAAGGCCACTGCCGGTGACTGGCCGGCCCAGCGCCAGATCGACACCGCACTGAAACCCAACGGCAACAGCCACCCCAGGCTCAAGCCCGCCGCCAGCGCCTGCCGGCTGGCCCGCCAGGGCAGCAGCTCCAGGTTGAGCAGGCCGGCACTGACCCGCGCCAGTGCCTCGCCCGCGCCCAAGCCCAGCCCCAGGCCGGCCAGTGCGGCCAGGCTGGTCATGCCCGCGACCACGATCAGGCTGCTGGCCAGCAGGCTCGTGCGGCCCGCCCCCAGCACCTTGAGCACGCCCAGGGCGTGGCGCTGGCCATCGAGCCAGCCGCGCAACAGGGCGGCCGCCGTCACGGCGCACAGCACGGCGGACAGCAGCGCGCAGGCCAGCAGCATGCGCACGGCGCCATCGGCCTGGCGCTGGTGCGGATGCTGCGCCAGAGGCGGCACGCGCAGCGCCTGCACCCGCACGCCCCGCGCGGTCAACCAGGCGGCAGCGCGGCGGGCGGCGGCGTCGGCACGCCCCTGGTCGCGCTCGGCCTCGACGCCGTTGAAGCGCAGCAGAACCGAGCTTTGGGTCGAGACACCGGGCAGGGCCAGCAGCGTGCTGGCCGGCAGGTAGGCGTGGACCACGCCCTCGGTCGAAGCCGGTGCCAGGGCCGGGTCGTGCTGGCTGCCGGTGATGGCCAGGCGGGTCCCGTCCGCCAACGCCACCGTGCGAGCGTCACCCAGCAGCTTGGCGGCGTCGCGCTCGATCCACATCTCAGCCTCGCGGGGCACGGCGCCGTGGGCCGCGCGACCTCGGGACACGGCACCATCGCCGGGCTCGGGCAAGGCGAACAGCAGGGCCGGGTGCCACGTCTCGCTGTCCTCTGCGCGCAGGCGGGTGGCGCCGCTGAGGCCCAGTCGCGCGAGCGCCACACCGTCCTGGCGGGCCAGCTCGGCGACCCACTCGCGTGTTTTCGCCGCGTCGAAACCGGGCGACAGCAGCAGCTGCGCATGGGCGGGCGCGGTGGCCAGGTAATTCTCGCGCATCGCCAGGCTCAGCCGCTCGCCCGCCTGGGCCAGGGCCACCACGGCCGCCACGCTCAGCGTCAAGGCGATCAAGAGGGCTGCCCAGCGGCCACGCGCTTCGCGCAGCTCGCCCCATTGCCGACGGATCAGCAGCCTCACGCCAGCCGCCCGTCGCGCAGCGCGATGCTGCGCGCGAAGTGCGCGCGGTGGCGTGGGTCGTGCGTCACCATCACCACGGTCTTGCCGCGCCGGGCCACGGTGGCCAACAGTTGAAGCACCCGCTCGCCATTGGCGCTGTCGAGATTGCCGGTGGGCTCGTCGGCCAGGACCAGCGGCGGGTCGTTGGCCAGTGCGCGGGCCAGGGCCACGCGTTGCTGCTCGCCGCCCGACATGTCGGCCGGCAGCTTGTCGCATTGGGCCTGCACCCCCAGTTCGGTCAACAGGGCGATCGCCCGCGCCCGCTGCGCCGCACGCGGCCAGCGCGGCACCAGTTCCATCGGCAGCATGACGTTCTCCAGCGCCGTCATGGCGGGCAGCAACTCGAAGGCCTGGAACACCAGGCCGACGGTGAGCCCGCGCCAGCGGGTCAGGGCGGCTTCGTCCAGCTGGCCCAGATCGGTGTCGCCGATGCGGATTTGGCCGCTGCTGGGCCGCTCGATGCCGCACAGCAGCCGCACCAGCGTGCTCTTGCCGCTGCCCGATGGGCCGAGCAGGGCGACGCTTTCGCCGGCGGCGATGTCGAGGTCGATGTCGCTGAGTGCCGCGGTGGCGGCGTGCTGCAGGCCGAAGCGCTTGCTGATCTGGCGGAGTTGGATGGCGGGCATGGGAGGCGTTGGCGTGGAGAATGGCCGGCATGGTCGCCGCTTGCCGGCCCGGCGAGAAGCACAAACGGCCACCAACTGTTCACCCGCCTGCCTTGACATCCCGCCCACCCGACGCCCGTCAGCGCATCCTCGACGCCTTCTCCGCCGCGCTGTTGGAGCAGGCTTACGACCGCTTGAGCATCGTGGCGCTGCTGCGCCGCGCCGGTGTCGGGCGCACCACCTTCTACGCCCAGTTTCGCGACAAGGAGGAACTGCTCGAAATCAGCGTGCGCGGCATGGGCGACCACATGACCAGGGCCGCGCTCGCCGAAGCCGGGCCCTGGGGGTTTCTCTGGCCCTTTCTGCGTCATGTCGACAGCCACCGCCGCATCTACAGCGGCTTTGTCGGCGGCGACAGCGCGCCAGTGCTGGAACGGCACATGCACCGCCTGTTTGCGCGCTGGCTCGCCGACGACCTGGTTCGGCGTGGCCGCCCGCTACCTGATGCGCTGCGTGAGGCCGCGTTGGTGGGCGCGCTGTGGTCCATGCTGGTGGCCTGGATCGAGCGGCGCATTCAGCTCGAGCACGAGACGCTGGCGCTGCAGGTGGCCGCCATGCTGGAGGCACTGGCCTCGGGGTGATCCGGGTCTGAATGGCGCCCCGAGGTGCGGACCGAGCGTCAGCGCGCTCAGTTTTGCGGCTCGCCGAAAGCGGCCGAAAACGCCTCGACGAAGCGCGGCGATCCGGCCAGCGTCAGGCTCACCGTGTGCCAGCGGTCGCCTTCCACCTGCACCTGCAGGTCGTGGTCCCAGTCCATGCCCTCGTCCACCGGGCCGTGGCTGTGCGCAAAGTGCTGCCAGGCCCAGTCCAGCACCTGCTGTGCCTCGGCCATCACCGCGGCATGTTGATCGGCCGCGGTGGACGCCATCGCTTCCAGGGTGGTGACGCCGTCGACGTCCTCGCTGGGGTCGAAGCTCAGGTAGCGCATGGCCAGGGGTCCGGCGGTGGTCGCCAGCCACTGATCCCGCTCCGGGTCAGCACGGTCATCACGCTCGTCGGCCTGCGTTCGGCACGCCGCGGCGGGCCGCTGGCAAACGATCAAGCGGTGCTGCGCGCCGTGCCGCGCACCGCGCCACGCACCAGCCGGCCGGGCAATGCACCGGTGGGCTCGCCGTGGCGGTAAGTGACCGTGCCCGACACGATGGTCGCCACGAAGCCGTCGGCGCGCTGGTGCAGGCGCCGTCCGCCGGCCGGCAGGTCGTGCACCACGGTCGGCACGTGCACCTGCAGGCGCTCGAAGTCGATCAGGTTCAAGTCGGCCTTGCGGCCCACCGCCAGGCAGCCCCGGTCGGTCAGTCCGGCCAGCGCGGCCGGCTTGCTGGTCAGGGCGGCGATCGCCTGCGGCAGCGGGATGCGCTGCGCGGGGTCGGCGTCGCGGGCCCAGCGCGCAAGGTAGTAGCTGGGGAAACTGGCGTCGCAGATCATGCCGTAGTGCGCGCCGCCATCGGCCAGCCCGACGACGGTGTGGGCATGGCCCAGCATCTCGCG
>JAYUQJ010000151.1:0-4497 GCA_043756825.1 Betaproteobacteria bacterium
GGTGATCAGCGCCACCGGCGTCAAGCCCAATATCGGCTTTCTGGCGAACTCCGGCATCCTTTGCCTGGTCGGTGTGCTGACCGACGAGCACCTGCAGACCAATGTGCCCGGCATCTATGCGGCGGGTGATTGCGCCGAGGCCTTCGACAAGATCAGTGGCACCACCATCGTCAGCGCCATCCAGCCGAATGCGGCCGAGCAGGCCCGCGTGGCCGCGCTCAACATGGTGGGCCAGGTCTGCGAGTTGAATGGCGTGACCCAGATCAACGTGCTCGACACGCTGGGCATGATCTCGGCCAGTTTCGGCAAATGGGACGGCGTGCCCGGTGGCGAGCATGTGGAGCTGACCGACCGTGCCGCCGGCAAGCTGCTGAGCCTGCAGTTCAGCGGCGACAAGCTGGTGGGCTGCAATTCGGTGGGCTGGACCGAGCATGTGGGCGTGATGCGTGGCCTGGTGGAGGGCGAGGTCAGGCTCAGCGCCGACTGGAAGCAGCGCCTGATGGCCGATCCCACCCTGTTGATGGAGGCCTACCTGGCCAATGCCCAGGCCCAGCAGAACATGGCGCACCTGAGGCGATGAGGGTGCTGGCACCCTGACGGCCATGAAGATCACGTTCAAGCTGTACGCCAGCCTCACCGACTACCTGCCGCCCGAGGCCCGCCGCGGCAACCGGGTCGAGCTGGAGGTGGCGTCCGACGCCACCATCGCCCAGCTCATCGAGCCCTACGGCATGCCGATCAAGTTGGTGCATCTGGTGCTGGTCAACGGGGTCTATGTGGCCCCGGAAGACCGCGCCACCCGCACCTTCGTCGAGGGCGATGTGCTGGCGATCTGGCCGCCGATTGCGGGCGGCTGAGATGACCGGGCCGTTTCAAGGCGCCTACCCCGAATCCTTTGACCGCGAGCAGGGCTTCACCCCGGCCGACTGGCTGCGCTGCCTGCCCGGCGCGGTGCGCCAGCATCCGGTGGATTTGTCGCAGCCGGGCCGGGCCAGCGTGCGCATCGGTGAGGGCCACTTCACGCTGAGCTGGCAGGTGCTGCCGCCGCGCGGCCATGGCCTGATGCGCATGCCGCGGATGGCGGTGCAGTACCGCTTTGCCGGCGTCGACGCGCCGGTGCGGGCCGAGTTCATGCGCTATTTCGACCTCTACACCATGCGCGGGGGCGGCTGAGCGGCGGCCTGCTGCGCCACCGCACCCGGGCCGGGTGCCGGCGCAGGCGGCTCACGCCGGGCCGGGGTCGGGCAGGCTGTCGGGTGCCGGCCAGGCCAGCAACTCGGCCAGCCGGAACGCCACCCAGCGCGCCTCTGCCTCGCTGAAGCCGGACGCCGGGTCAGCCAGGCCGCGCCAGGTGCGTTGCAGCACCAGCGCCTCAGGCAGGCCCAGGTCATGGTGCTGGGCCTGGCTGTGCTCCACCAGCATCTGCGCCATGTCTTCGCACAGCTCATAGCGGGCGCGGAACGCATCGCGGCGCAGCGTCAGCCGGCCACGGGCGTCGGCATGCACCGCCTCGAAGGACGGCGGGATGTAGATCTGGGATTCATCGGACATGGCCCGCTTGTACCCCAGGCTTGCGCTGGCCCGTCGGCTCGGGCCTCACCAGCACAGCACCGCCTCGACCGGCAGGTCGGGCCGGGCGGCGGCCGGCCCGGCGGGCGACAGCAGCGCGGCCAGCCCATCGGGCTGGGGGTCGAGCGCCAGCGGGTCGAGCGCCTGCAGGCGCAGGCGCAGCACCGTCTGGGCCAGGCGCATGCGCATCGCCGACCCGGTGCGGCCGGCCTCCCAGGCCATCGCCACCGCGGTGGTCAGGTGGTACAGCGCCGACGCCACCTGCCGCGCCGACCCATCGGCGCTGCCCGGCGGAGCGCCGGCCGTCGGACCCGCCACAACACCGGCCAGTGCCAGCACCCGGGCCAGCGTGGCGTCGAAGGTCGCGCGCGCCTGCGGGTGCAGCGGCGTGGCCGCCAGCAGCGCCTGCAGGTGTTGCTGCAGCGCCGGCAGCGCGGCATCGCGGCGGATGGCGCGCAGCACATCCAGCGCCACGATATTGCTGGTGCCCTCCCAGATCGAGCCCAGGTGGGCGTCGCGCAGCAGGCGCGCGTCGCTCCATTCCTCGATATAGCCGCAGCCGCCGCGCACTTCCATCGCGTCGCCGGTGACCCGGCGCGCGTCGCGGCAGGCGCGGAACTTGATCAGCGGGGTCAGGATGCGGGTCAGCGCGTAGGCGCCGGGCTCGCCCGCGTCGGCGCGGCGCAGCGCATCGGCGGCCTGGAACAGCATCGTGCGCGCCTGCTCGGTGGGCAGCAGCAGCTTGAGCAGCTGGCGCTGCATCAGCGGCAGGTCCACCAGGCGCCGGCCAAAGGCCTGGCGGTGGCGGGCGATGTGCAGCGCCTCGGCGCAGGCCCGACGCATCAGCCCGGCCGCGCGCATGCCGTTGGACAGGCGCGAGTGGTTGACCATGTCGGCCATCTGCTGGAAGCCGCGGCCGGCCTCGCCCACCAGCCAGGCCTGGGCACCCTCCAGCCGGATCTCGCCACTGGCCATCGACCGGCTGCCCAGCTTGTCCTTCAGGCGCAGGATTCGGTAGGCATTGGCGCTGCCGTCGGCCAGGGTGCGCGGCAGCAGAAACAGCGAGACCCCGGCCATGCCGGCGGGGGCACCATCGATACGCGCCAGCACCATGGCCAGCGCCGCGTCGGGGTTGGAGCAGAACCATTTGTCGCCGTGCAGCCGGTAATGGTCGCCGGCGGGCTCGGCGCGGGTGACGGTGGCCGCCACGTCGGACCCGGCGGCCTGCTCGGTCATGAACATCGCGCCCTGGCCCAGGGCGTCGAAATCCTGGGTGATCAGCGGGGCCAGGTGGCGCTCGACCAGCGCCGGGTCGCCGAACTTGCGCAGCGTGCGGGCCAGTGAATCGGTCATCGACAGCGGGCAGCACAGGCCGAACTCGGCCTGCACCAGCAGGTAGCTCAGTGCGTACTTGGCCGCCGGCGGCAGGGTCGCGGGCCAGCCCAGCACGCCGCCGCGGTGCGACATCGCGGCCAGGCCATAGTCGGCAAAGGCCACCCGCTCCAGCGCCACATAGGCCGGGTGCTTGTCGATGCTTTGCGCATCCAGCCCGGTGCGCGTGCGGTGCTGCAGCGTGGGCGGGTGCTTGTCG
The DNA here is from genome assembly GCA_043756825.1 of Betaproteobacteria bacterium. GTDB lineage: Bacteria > Pseudomonadota > Gammaproteobacteria > Burkholderiales > Burkholderiaceae_C > Pseudaquabacterium. The sequence goes on from JAYUQJ010000151.1 coordinate 3,161, forward strand.
GCGGTCAGCGCCAGGGTGTCGAGCATGCCGCCGGCCAGGCCGCCCAGGCGTTGCAGATGGGGCTGCAGATGGGCCAGCAGATCGGCCGGCAGGTAGAGCGGCAGCAAGGCCTGCAGCGCGGCATCGTCGTCGTACAGATTGCTGCCGTGGCGGTCGGGGATGGGGTGGGGCGGGGCGGAAGGCAGGGCAGGCATGGTGCGGCGCGGCAGCGGGCGGTGGGGGCCCGGCCAGTATCGTCCGCTGCACCGGGCTTGCCGATCGGGGCGGTCCCGCCCGCTACCATGGCCGCCATGAGCACGCTGCTGGAAGACCTGAACCGCAAATACGTGGGCCGCGCACCGCACATGCGCGAAATCGGCCTGCAGATCACCGCGATCGACACAGCGCGCGGCAGCATGAGCCTGCCGGCCCGGCCCGAGTGGACAGGTGACCCCGGGCGCGGCCTGCTGCATACCGGCGTGCTGACGGTGCTGGCCGATTCGGCCTGTGGCCTGGCCGTGGGCGCCGCACTGGCCCAGCCCGCGCCCTATGCCACGCTGGACCTGCGCATGGACTGGCTGCGCCCGGCCGGCCCCGACCACGCCGTGCACTGCGAGGCCCATTGCTACCGCATCAGCCGCAGCGTGGCCTTTGTGCGCGGCGAGGTCTGGCAGGCCGACCGTACCCAGCCCATCGCCACGGTGCAGGCCACCTTCATGCTGTCGACGCCGGCAGGCACGCAACGCGCATCCCAGTTGGCCGAGGCGCCGCCGCGCGCGCCCAAGGCGGTGTTGCCGGTCGATGTGGAGGCGGCGCCCGGCACGCTGCCGACCGTCGGTGCCTGGCAGCCTCCCGACGGTAGCGTGCCGGTGCTGCCCGACAACCCCATCCCCTACATCGAGTTTCTGGGTATCCGCGAGGTGCCCGGCGCCGAGGTGCCGATGTTCCGCCTGCCCTACCAGGCCATGCTGATCGGCAACCCGCACCTGCCGGCGCTGCACGGCGGCGTGGTGGCCGGCTTTGCCGAGACCGCCGCGCTGCTGCACCTGGTGCGCACGCTGGGCGGCGCCAAGCTGCCCAAGGGCATCGATTTCTCGGTCGACTACCTGCGCGCCGGCCGGCCGGAGGAGACCTTTGCCCAGTGCGAGCTGGTGCGGGTGGGCGCCCGGGTGGCGCTGGTGCAGGTGCGCTGCTGGCAGAGCGCACCGGACCGGCCGATCGTGGTGGCGCGGGGGCATTTCTTGCTCACAGCCCCCCAGGACCCGGCCTGAGAGACTGAGAGTTTTTCGATCATGCCCGCTCACCACCCCAAAACGCACCCGCTCGTCGTTGCAAATGCTCGCCATAGCCCGGGCTAT
>JAYUQJ010000152.1:0-12999 GCA_043756825.1 Betaproteobacteria bacterium
CTGCACCAGGCCCGCGCGGTGGCCCAGCAGCTGGCGCAGCAGTTGCAGGGCCGCAGCGAGACCCTGCTGGTGCGCGACTGGACCCGCACCAACCGCAACTGGTTCGACGCGGTGCAGTTGGAGAAGCGCCTGATGTTCATCATCCTGACGCTGATCGTCGCGGTGGCGGCCTTCAACCTGGTGTCGACCCTGGTGATGACGGTGACCGACAAGCGTGCCGACATCGCCATCCTGCGCACCCTGGGCGCCAGCCCGCGGTCGATCATGGGCATCTTCGTGGTGCAGGGTGCGGCCAGCGGGGTGATGGGCACGCTGGGGGGGGTGCTGTTCGGCTTGCTGGTGGCGGTCAACATCGGCACCCTGGTGCCGGCGCTGGAGCGCCTGCTGGGCATGGCCTTCCTGCCCGGCAGCATCTACCTGATCAGCAATATGCCCAGCGACCCGCGCCTGAGCGACGTGCTGCCGATCGCGCTGATCTCGCTGGTACTGGCCTTCGTCGCCACGCTCTACCCGAGCTGGCGTGCCAGCCGGGTCAAGCCCGCCGAGGCGCTGCGTTATGAGTGAGGCGGCGACCGTGGCCGATGCCGAGCTGATCCTGTCCTGCAGCGGCCTGGGCAAACGCTTCACCGACGGCGGCCTGGATGTCAATGTGCTGCAGGGGGTGGACCTGGCGGTGCGGGCGGGCGAGACGCTGGCGATCGTCGGCGCGTCCGGCTCGGGCAAGAGCACGCTGCTGCATCTGTTGGGCGGGCTGGATTCGCCCAGCGCCGGTAGTGTGCAACTGAAAGGCCGGGCCCTGGCGGAGATGGACGCTGCGGCCCAGGGCGTCTGGCGCAACCAGCACCTGGGCTTTGTCTACCAGTTTCACCACCTGCTGCCCGAGTTCACCGCGCTGGACAATGTGGCGATGCCGCTGCGCATCCGCCGCCTGGGCGTGGCCCCCGCCCAGGCGGCCGCGCGCGAGGCGCTGGCCGCGGTAGGCCTGGCCGGCCGGGTGGATCACAAGCCGGCCCAGCTCTCGGGCGGCGAGCGCCAGCGCGTGGCCATCGCCCGCGCGCTGGTCACCCACCCGGCCTGCGTGCTGGCCGACGAGCCCACCGGCAACCTCGACCGCAGCAGCGCCGACACGGTGTTCGAACTGATGCTGGGCCTGGCGCGCGAGCGCGGCACGGCTTTTGTGCTGGTCACCCACGACGCCACACTGGCGGCGCGCTGCCGGCGCCTGCTGCGGCTGGAGCAGGGCCGGTTGATCTGAATTCACACCCGGCCGGGCGGTGGCGCGCCCCGTGATGCCTGACACTGCAGACATCGCCTCAACGTCGGGAGTGCCTTGACAGCATCGGCGCGACGCCCTGGTTGGCAGCGGCCCGGCCCCTGGCTGTGGGCCGCACTGGTGCTGGCGCTGCTGGCCGGTGCGGCGTGGCTGATCCGCGACGAGGCGCAGACCTCGCGCCGCCAGGCCGAATGGCTGGCCGGCCGGGTGGCCGGCCAACAGGCCGAGTTGCAGCCCGGGCCCAGCGACGCGATCCGCTTTCCGGGGGCCGGGCCCTTCGACGAGCGCCTGGGCTACCACGCCCTGCCCGACCGCCTGCAGCGCCTGGCCGGCCAGGGCTATGCGGTGACGGCCCAGGCGCGCATGCCGCCGGCGCTGCTGGGCCTGGTCGACCAGGGCCTGTTTGCGCCTTACCGCGAGAAGACCCAGGCCGGGCTGGAGCTGCAGGATTGCCGCGGCCAGGTGCTGGCGCGCTCGCGCTACCCGCAACGCAGCTATGCCCGGTTCGACGCGGTGCCGGCGCCGCTGGTGGCGGCGCTGTTGTTCATCGAGAACCGCAAGCTGCTCGACCCGCGCTTTCCGCAGCGCAACCCGGCGGTGGAGTGGGACCGCTTTGCCAAGGCGGTGTTCGACCGTGCGTTGCGCCTTGTCGATGCCTCGCATGCCGGCGCGGGTGGCAGCACGCTGGCGACCCAGATCGAGAAATACCGCCATTCGCCCGAGGGCCGCACCGACACGCCGCAAGAGAAACTGCGCCAGATGGCCTCGGCCTCGCTGCGCGCCTACCTGGACGGTGCCGACACGCTGGCCTGGCGCCGGCAGATCGTGGTGGATTACCTCAACACCGTGCCGCTGGCGGCCCAGGCCGGCTTTGGCGAGGTCAACGGCATCGGCGACGGCCTGTGGGCCTGGTATGGCCGCGACTTCGACGAGATGAACCGCCTGCTGGCCGCCGCCCCGGCCGACGCCGCAGCGCAAGGGCTGGCTCAGGCGCTGGCCTTCAAGCAGGCCCTGTCGCTGCTGATCGCCCAGCGGCGGCCCTCGCATTACCTGGACGAGGGCGATGCCGACCTGCGCCGGCTCACCGACAGCCACCTGCGCCTGCTCGCCGGGGCGGGTGTGATCACGCCGGCGCTGCGCGACGCCGCCCTGCCGCTGGCACTGGCCCGGCTGGCCCGGGTTGACCCGTTGCCGGTTGGCACCTTCATCGACCGCAAGGCCGTGAACGCGGTGCGCGGCCGGCTGCAGACGCTGCTGGCGGTGCCGCGGGCCTATGACCTGGACCGGCTCGACCTGACCGTGGCCACGCCGCTGGACGGCGAGGTGCAGCGCGCCGCCAACACCCTGTTGCACAGCCTGGCAGCGGAGCCGGGCGCGCAGCAGGCCGGCTTGTTCGGCAAATACCTGCTCAAGCCGGGCGACGACACGCGCAAGATCATGCTCAGCTTCACGCTCTACGAGCGCGGCGCGCACAGCAACCTGTTGCGGGTGCAGACCGACAACTTCGACCAGCCCTTCGATCTGAACGAGGGCGCGCGGCTGGACCTGGGCTCCACCGCCAAGCTGCGCACCCTGATCACCTACCTGGAGCTGGTGGCGGCATTGCACGAGCGCTGGCAGGCGCTGCCGGCCGCGCAGCTGGCCGCGCTGAGCATCGCCCCGCAGGATGCGCTGGGCCGCTGGGCCCGCGGCTACCTGGCGCAAGCCGGCGACAAGGGCCTGGCCGCGATCTTGGACGCGGCGCTGGAGCGGCCCTTCTCGGCCAGCCCGCACGAGGGGTTCTACACCGGCGGTGGGCTGCACCATTTCGAAAACTTCGAGCCCGAGGACAACGGCCGCACGATGCCGCTGCGCGAAGCCCTGACGCGCTCGGTCAACCTGGTCTTCATCCGGCTGATGCGCGAGGTGGTGCAGCATGTGCAGGCGCGCGACGCCAGCGAGCGCCTTGCGCTGTTCGCCGACCCGCAAAGCGCCCAGCGCGCCGATTACCTGGCGCGCTTTGCCGACAAGGAGGGGCGTGAATTCATCGCCCGCTTCTACCGCCGCTATGCCGCCAAGGCAGCGCACGAGGCCGAGGCCCTGCTGGCCGCCAGCCTGCGGGCCACGCCGGCGCGGCTGGCAGCCGCCTTCTATGGCTACTGGGCCGACGGCACGCCCGAGCAACTGGCCGCCTTCATCCGGCGCCGCTTGCCCGAGGCCGATCTGTCGGATGGCGCGTTGCAGGCCCTGCGCGACAAGTTCGGCCCCGGGCGCTGGTTGCTGCCTGACCGGGGCTACCTGGCCGGCCTGCACCCTCTCGAGCTGTGGGTGGCCGGCCACCTGCGCCAGCACCCCGGCGCCAGCCTGGCGCAGCTGGTGGCGGCCAGCGCGGCGCAGCGCCAGGAGGTCTACCAGTGGCTGTTCAAGACCCGCCACAAGGGCGCCCAGGATGCCCGCATCCGCAAGCTGCTGGAGGGGGATGCGTTTGCCGAGATCCTCAAGGCCTGGCGCCGGCTGGGCTACCCCTTCGATGCGATGACGCCGTCCTATGCCAGCGCGCTGGGCGCGTCCGGCGACCGGCCGGCGGCGCTGGCCGAGTTGATGGGCATCATCGTCAACCGCGGCCAGCGCCTGCCGGTGACCCGGGTGGCCAGCCTGCAGTTCGCCCGGAACACGCCCTACGAGACCCACCTGGCCCACCAGCCCGGCACCGCCGCACTGGTGCTGCGGCCCGAGATCGCCGCTGTGGTGCGGCGCGCGCTGATCGGCGTGGTCGAGAACGGCACCGCCAAGCGCCTGAAGGGCGCGCTGCTGCGGCACGACGGCAGCGCGGTCGAGATCGGCGGCAAGACCGGCACCGGCGATCACCGCTTCGACACCCATGGGCGCGGCGGCCAGCTGATCTCGTCGCGGGTGGTGAACCGGTCAGCCACCTTCGTGTTCTTGATCGGCGAGCGGTATTTCGGCACCCTGATGGCCTATGTGCATGAGCCCGATGCGGCCAGCTTCAATTTCACCAGCGCCTTGCCCACCCAGTTGCTCAAGGCCCTGCTGCCGGCGCTGCAGCCGCTGGTCGAGGGCCAGGGCTGCGGGCTGTCCCCGGGCGAGGCGGCCGAGCCCGACGCCGCCCAGCCCAGGCCGCTGCGCTGAGCGCCGCGCAGCAGCGCGGCACGATCACCGTGCCGGCCGATGCGGCCTGCTGCGCCCCGCCGCCAGCAGGTCGGCCACCTGACTTGCGGCCATCGGCGCCGGGCCGGCGCGCAGGGGCTGTGTTCACCCGTCTTTTTGGGGCCCGCCAGACCTGGTATCGATTTTGGGCGGGTGATGCCCTTTGACCTGAATCCGGACAAAAAAAGGGGCGTGCCTGGCACGCCCCTTTCGGGATGGCGCGGCGACCGACCCGACCGGGCCGGTGCCTGCGGCGCCGATCAGTTCACGTTGACCACGCTGGCTTCACGGCCGGGCAGCCCGTCGCGCCACATCAGCAGCAAACCCGACTGCGACGGCGACGCTGCAGCGCCACCCGCCGGCGCCGTGACCGTCACCGGACCCGAACTGCCGACAGGCACACCGAAGGTCTCGAGTGCAGCGCTGAACTTCGGCGCGGACAGCTGGTAGGTCATGGTGCCGATCATGTCGGTGATGGCGCCTGTGAAGTAGTTGTCCACCCCCACCACACGGAAGTTGAACGGCTGCGCAGGGTCGATCACGGTCTGGGGGCTGCCTGCATAGGTGGGACGAACGGGGACCGTGAGGATCCAGTTGCTGCTGTTGAGGTCGGCTGTGGTGAAGAAGAACGCCGACCCTGGGCAGTTGCTTGCCGGCACGCACCCGGTCAGTTTCTGCAGGAAGGCCAGACTCTGGTTGCCGGTGGATCGCGAAGCCGTGAGCTGCCAGTCGTCGATGCCGTCGCGGTTGGTGTCGATCAGCACCCGAACCGTGAGGTTCATGTTCGGGCTGCTGGTCGGATCAAAGCGGGACACGGCGAACTGCGCACCCGAGTTGGGGCTGGCACCGCCGGGGCTGATGTCGACGCCGCGCACGCCGGCAGCCCGCAGGTCCACCACCTGGAACGAGTCGCCAGGGCCGGGCAGCGACGCGTACGGCAATTGCGGGCTCACACCCGTCAGCGCGAACACATCGACGTTGGCCGTGGTGGCACCGCCGAGGTTGCTGACCGTCATGTCACCGCTGCCCGCCGACAACGCTACGCCGGACGCCGTACCCTGGTGCGAGCGGCGTGGCATCACATGCCAGGGCAGGCGCACCGTGTCGGTGCCGTCGTTGAGCGTCAGGTAGCCGTCGTACTCCACGGCTGCCAGCAACCGACCGTTGTTGCCGTTGATGCCGCCGTTGACGCCCGTGCCTTCCCACACCGGGAGCCCGGCCGGGTTGATGCTCATCTGCAGCGTGAAGGCCGCTGATGAGTTGGCCGGCACGCTGACGCTGGCGGGTGCAGACAGCGTGACGCCAGCGCTGGCTTGGTCGTTGGCATAGCGGAATGACGTGCCGATGCTGTAAGTCTTGGCCATGGCGCTGTAGTTGCGCACCACCACGCGCTTGCGCAACACGCGGTTGCTGGCGGTGGGCTGGTAGCCAAAGGCCAGCGATGTGGCGCTGGGGTTGCCCGCGTCCCACATCACGCTGCGGTGGTCGATCGCGCCCACCACGCGCACTTCACCCGCGCCGATGCGGGTGATGGGTGCCAGCACGCCAGGCAGCGCGGCCGGGTTGGTCAGGATGTTGTTGTCGGCAGCACCCATCAGGCGGGCCTTGACTTCATGCGGCTGCAGCGTCGGGTAGGCCTGCAGCACCAGGGCTGCAGCACCCGCCACCACGGGCGCGGCGCCCGAGGTGCCGCCAAACGGACGTGTGACCGTGCCCGTGCCCACCACCGCGCTGAGCGATGAACCCGGCGCGCCGATGTCGGGCTTGATCAGCGAATAGCCAGGGTTGGGGCCGCGCGAGGATGACGACACCATGCTGCCGGTCAAGCTGATGCGGCCGTTGAAGCTGATCGTCGCCGAGGTGCCAGGCGTTGCGAGCAGGGCGGCGCGAAGGCTGTTGCCGGCCGCCTGGGTCACCACGAGGGACGTCGGTCGAGCGCCGGCGCCGCCGGCATCGCTGAACGCCGGCGGGTCGGCGGCCGCGACGTTGTCGCTGATGACCACGCCCACGGCGCCTGCCGCAGCGGCATTGATCACCTTGGTGGAGATCGCGCAAGCACCCCGGCTAATCAGCGCCACGTTGCCCGCAAAGAAGCCCGCTGCGTAAGCGCCGCAGCCGCCACTCGCCAGGTTGGTGTCGGCCTTGAAGGTGCCGGTGATGTCGGCTGCCGGCACGGCCGTCCAGTTGAGCCAGGTGGTGTTGGTCAATGTGCCGCCGGGCGAGGTGACCAGCGGGTAGGCGAACTGACCGGTCACCTGCGTCTGTGCCACCGCAATGGCTTCAGGTGCCGACGACGGCGAGCCGTTGATGTAAGGCACGTCGCCACCGTTGCCGGCCGATGCAACCACCAAGGTGCCGAAGCGCGAGACGTTGCTGGTCGCCGACGACGAGGGGTTTTCGCGCTGGCCGAAGTTGGCGCCCAGCGACATGTTCACCACGTCGACGGCATCGGACAGGTCACCATCCTGGTTGGGGTCGAGCGCGTAGTCCAAGCCTTGCAGGATGGCCAGGCCCGAACAACTGGTGGCCACGGCTGAGCACACCTTCACGGCGTAGAGCTGTGCGCCCGGCGCCATGCCTTTCCAGGTGCCGTCGAGGCTGGCGCCAGCGATGATGTCGGACACGTTGGTGCCGTGGCCGCCGCAATCGATGGGGTTGGGATCGGGTTCGAGCACGCCCGGAGCATTGGGCCAACGCTCGCCGACAAAGTCGATGCCGCCAACGACCTTGCTGGTGAAGGTCGGTGCCGAGGTGTTCTGGGGTGTCACGACGCAGGTGGTGGCACCGTGGGCGGCCACGTAGGCGGCCACCGTGCCGGCGCCGCCCAGGTTCTTGTGCGTGAAGTCGATGCCCGAGTCAAGCACGGCCACGCGCACGCCCGTGCCGTCGATTGACGGCAGGCGGGCCCGCACCGTGTCGGCGCCCACATAGGCGGTGGTGGTGGCCAGCGCCAGCGTGGCGTCTTCGACCAGCATGACGCCGTGCACCGAAGACACGCGTGAGAGCGCGCCCAGTTGGCTGGCGTCGATGGACAGCAACACGCCGTTGCTGGCGTGGGTGAGTTGGCCGACCAGTGTGGCGCCCAGTGCCTGCGCGCCGCTGATGACCGCGGCTTGCCGGCTCTTGAGCAACTGCACGTAGTCGCGCTGTTGCGCGGCCGTCCAGGGCACGGACTTGCGGGCGGCACCCGGCGCGCGGGCCTGGGTCAAGGCCGCCGCCAGCGGGGCGCCGGACAAATAAGCAATCACGTTGACGCGCTGGCTGGCCGCGATGGGCGTGAGGGCCGGGGCGGCATTCGCGGGTGCTGCGGCGGGCACCGCACGGGGCGCCTTGACGAATTGCGCATGCGCCATGGGGACGCATGCTGCATAGAGGGCACAGGCAGCTGCAACGGCAGTGGCGCTGCTGTTCAGTTTGATCATCAGAGTTCCTTGAGAAATTGATTCATCGAGACGATTACAGCCTTGGCCAGCACCCTCTAGGGTGCCCGGAAGCTGTCAGTCGGGAGCGAAGATGTTCAGGCCCTGCCCGAACGGCGGCCCCGCACGCCAGCCATCAAACCCAGCGCCAACAGGCTGAGGGCCAGCGCGCCCGGTTCGGGGACATCGATGGAAATGGCGTAGCTGGTGTCGTCCCAGATGGTTGCCCCGTTGAAGTCGGTCCAGCTGCTGACAGTGCCGCTGCCGGCGATGGCGCCGCCACCGTTGCTCAGGGTGTCGAAGATCGAACCGGCGCCATCATCGGGATCGAGGCCAAAGAACGACACCGCCACATGGTAGTCACCCAGGCCCAGGCTGATGGCGAAAGCCGAATGGGTGTTGACAGGCGATAGCGAGGCGTCGTTGTTCCAGATCAGGCCCATGCCTGCGCTGTCGAACAGGAAGAGCTGCGTGTCGGCGATGACGCTGCCAAAGGTGTTGAAGAAATAAGTCCCGCCCTGGCTGACGGTGAACCGGTACATGTCCACCAGGTTGGGGGCAAAGCCGCCTCTGCCGTCGACCAGGTTGCCCCGAATGACCAGGTCGTTGTGGGCGGCCGCCATGACGATATCGGTGGCGCCAGGCAGGTTGCCGGTGCCAGCGGCCGATTCGTTGAATGTCACAGGCGCTGCCAATGCGGCAAACGACGCCAGGCTGGCCAGCGCAGACATGCCGAACTTGAACAGGGGACGGGTTTTCATGGGTGCAACTGCTTTCACTGATGGGAGCTTGAGGTGTAAGTCGGGCGGACCGTATCCAAACGGCACCGCGCCGTCAACGTGGGGCATCTACTGACCAAGGTTCGGCGGCCCGAAAGCGCACCGCACAAAGGATGGAAGAAACCAAGCACGGTTCGTGCCGCGCGTCGGTTCGGCAGACGCCGGTGCAGCAGGGCGCGTCGTCGTCGACCCGCAGCAGGCCGCCAACGCCGAGGTCCAAGTGCGTTGCCTGTAAAGCCCATCGACACCGGTAATACCCTGGCTCGCCCTTGGAAAGTGCAGGGGCATGACGGGGTTGTGGATCAGCGCAGAGGAAGGCCAGGCTGCGCATCCTGGGGTGCGCGCAGACGGCAATGGAAGGCCTGTGCGTTGTGGCCGGGCGCGGCGGCCGCGCAGACGGCACCGGGGTCTGGAATCACTGCGCACGTGGAGACCGCTTGACCCACCGCAGCGGCGGACGACGCTGCCGCGCGACGCAGCGCCAATCGCAGCGCCAAGCGGTCGGTGTCGGTGACCACCGAGTAGGCCAGCCATCCACTCGGTCCGCCGCAGGCCTGGTCGGGCAAGGCGATGGTGGCGCAGTCGCTGTCGCTGCGGCAGCGCGCGGCGCCCACCAGCGCTGCAACTTCGTCGCTGCCGGGCCCTGCGCCTGGATGGGAGGCGGTGGGCAATGACGGCTGCGCCGCGCCCGTGGCGTCTGCCGGCCCGTGCAGGCCCAAGGCACAGATCAGCGTGCAGAGCCCCACTGTGCTTGGCCAGACCTGGGAACGCGGATGCATCAAGGGATGGTTGCATCGTTCTTGACTGCCGGGTGTGCAAATTTGTCACCGGCACCCAGGCGCATTCAGCCGCCCAGTTGGCCATGGACGGGGGCCGGCTCGGGTGTCAGGCGTCGCTACAGCACCCGCCCGAACCACCAGATGCTGAGCCCGGCCGCCAGCATGGCCAGCAGCGCGCCGACCAAAGCCAGGAAGCCGGTGATCTCGGTCTCCTTGGTCTCCACCACCAGGCGGCTGGACAGGCCCTGGTAGACCTGCTTCAAATCATCCGCCGTGCCGGCATAGAAGTAGTTGGCGCGGGTGGCGTTGGCGATGTTCTTCAGCGTTTCTTCATCCAGCCGCACCCGCATGCTCCAGCCCTCGAAGCCGATGATCTCGCCGTTCTTGGTGCCCACGCCCACGGTGTAGACCTTGACCCCGCGCTCGGCCGCCATCTTGGCGGCCTCCATCGGGTCGGGCCCGGTGGTGCGCTGGCCGTCGGTCAGCAGGATGATCGCCGCCGAGCTGAAGCTGCCGGGCTCGACCGGCACGAAGGGTTTCTTCTCCTTCTTCTCGCCGGGGGCGGCCGGCATCGCCCGCTGGCCGGTGATCTGGCTCAGGTCGATTCCGTCGTCGGGAAACAGGCTGGCCAGCGACAGCACCAGGCCCGAGCCGATGGCGGTGCCGCGCTGCAGCTGGAAGCGGTCGATCGCGGCCACCACATCCTCGCGGCTGAAGGTGGGCGGCTGCACGATGGCGGCGGTGCCGGCGAAGCTGACCACGCCGATGCGCACGCTGCGCGGCAGCCCCGCGACAAAGGCCTTGGCCGCCTCCTGCGAGGCCACCAGGCGGTTGGGCAGCACGTCGGTGGCGCGCATGCTGCCCGAGACATCCATCGCCAGGATGATGGTCTCCTGTACCGACGGCAGCTTGATCTTTGCGGTCGGCCTGGCGCTGGCCAGCAGCAGCACGGCCAGTGCCAGCAGCAGCAGCAGCGGCGGCAGGTGGCGGCGCCAGCCCGGCCCGGTGCCCAGGGCCTGCCTGACCAGCGCCACGCTGGCCAGGCGAACCGTGTTCTTCTTGCGCCTGGCCAGCAGCGCCAGGTAGGCCAGCACCAGCAGCGGCAGCAGCAGCAGGCTCCACAGCCATTCGGGCCACAGCAGGTTCATGGCGGCGTCCCGATCGGGTCAGCAGAGTGGTGGGTCATGCCGCGATGGCGCTGGCCTGCGGGCTGCGCAATGCCGCTGGCAGGCGGTGGCCGTTGACCGCGCGTGCGCGCTGGCGCCGCAGCGCCAGGTAGCGCAGCAGCGCGTCGAGCAGATCGTCGCTGGTGGCCAGCTCCAGCACGTCGGCCCCGGCACCGGCCAATTGCGCGCGCAGATCGGTCTCGTGCGCCGCCGCCAGCGCCTCGAAGCGCTGGCGGAAGCCGGCGTCCTGGGTATCCACCCGCAGTTGCTCGCCGGTCTCGGCGTCTTCCACGGTCAACAGGCCGAGATCGGGCAGGGCCAACTCCAGCGGGTCGAACAGGCGCACCGCCAGCAGCTCGTGACGTTGCGCCAGGCGGCCCAGTGCAGCGCCCCAGCCCGGCGCGCTGATGAAGTCGCTGAGCACGAACACCAGCGCCCGCCGGCGCAGCAGCGCACCGGCCTGGCCCAGCAGGTCGGCCAGGCGGGTTTCGGCGACGGCCGGTGCGCCGGGCCGGCGTGCGGGCGGCGGCGCTGCCGGCTCGCGCAGCCGGGTCAGGATCTGCAGTACCTGGCGGCGCCCGGCGCCGGGGGCCAGCACGGCCAGCGGTCGGCTGGCACCGGGCCGGTACAGGATCGCGCCCACCCGGTTGCCATGGCGTGTGAGCAGACGCGCCAGCGCGGCCACGAAGCCCTCGCCCAGCGCCCGTTTGGTGGTGGCATCCGAGCCGAAGTCAACGCTGCCCGACAGGTCGACCAGGAACCAGGCGGTGAGCTCGCGGTCCTCGGTGTACTGGCGCACATGCGGCACCTGCAGCCGGGCGGTGACGTTCCAGTCGATGTGGCGCACATCGTCGGCATGCTGGTATTCGCGCAGGTCGGCCAGGTCCAGGCCAGCGCCGCGCCACAGCGTGCGGTAGTCGCCCTGCAACAGGCCATCGAGCTTGCGCAGCACCGTCCATTCCAGGCGCTGCAGCACGGCTTCGGCGCTGCCGGCATCCTTGCCGACTGGCCCTCGCAGGCCGGCAACAGTCCGCAGGGACTGTTGCTGGTCCGGGCTCGGCCCCCCCTGGGGGGGCACGGCCGAAGGCCGCTGCGGGGGGGGATTCATACCGCGTGCTGCATCGGCTTGTCGGGCAGCGGCAGCCGGGCCATCACTTTCTGAATCAACGAGTCGGCGCTCAGGCCCTCGGCCAGGGCCTCGTAGCTCAGCACCAGGCGGTGGCGCAGGGTGTCGGCGGCCAGATCGCCCAGGTCCTCGGGCAGCACATAGCCGCGCCCGCGCATGAAGGCCAGTGCCCTGGCGGCTTCGACCAGCGCGATGCTGGCGCGCGGGCTGGCGCCGTAGCTGAGGTATTTGCCCAGCTCGGCCAGGCCGTGGCGCTCAGGCCGGCGGGTTGCGCCCACCAGCTTGACCGCGTAGCTGATCAGGCTGGGGTCGACGTAGACCTCGCGGCAGGCGCGCTGCAGGCCGGCCAGCTGCTCGGCGCTGGCCACCGGTGCGGCGCTGATGGGCGGGCCGATCACCCGCTCGACGATCACGAATTCTTCTTCATCGCTGGGGTAATCGACCAGCACCTTCATCATGAAGCGATCGACCTGGGCCTCGGGCAGCGGGTAGGTGCCTTCGGTCTCGATCGGGTTCTGGGTGGCCATCACGATGAAGGGGCTGGGCACCTTGTGCGATTCGCCGGCGAGCGTGACCTGGCGCTCCTGCATCACCTCCAGCAGCGCGCTTTGCACCTTGGCCGGCGCGCGGTTGATCTCGTCGGCCAGCAGCAGGTTGGCGAACACCGGGCCCAGCGTGGTGCCGAACTCGCCGGTCTTTTGGTTGTAGATGCGCGTGCCCACCAAGTCGGCCGGCACCAGATCGGGCGTGAACTGGATGCGCCGGAAGCTGCCGCGCAAGGTAGCCGCCAAGGTGCGCACGGTGAGCGTCTTGGCCAGGCCAGGCACGCCCTCGACCAGCAGGTGGCCCTGGGCCAGCAGGGCGATCATCACGCGCTCAAGAAAGCGGTCCTGGCCGACGACGACGCGCTTGACCTCGTACAGGATGCGCTCCATCAACTGGTTGGCATCGGATGGCACGGCGTGGGCGGCTTCGGCTGGGGTGTGCGAGGTGTTCATGCGGGCGCAGAGGTGGCTTGAGTGGGAGGTTAGAACGGCGGCATGCCGACGGCCGACGCGGCGTTCTCGATCGGCACGGCGAAGGCGATGCCGATGAAGGTGCGCTGCTGATTGGGGTTCATGATGGCGGTGACGATGCCCACCACATGGCCATCCAGGGTGACCAGCGGGCCGCCAGAATTACCCGGGTTGGCGGCGGCGTCGAACTGGATCAGGTTGGTCAGGATGCGCTTGCCCTCGGGCGAGCGGAACTCGCGCTTCAACCCCGAGATCACGCCAGCCGAAGCCGACGGCCCGATGCCGAACGGGAAG
>JAYUQJ010000153.1:0-12997 GCA_043756825.1 Betaproteobacteria bacterium
AGGGTGCAAGTCCCTGACAACAATGAAGCAGTGAATCATGTTGTCCCCGAGTCATGCGCGGCTGGCTGGCAAGCCCGACGTGAAGTGTTGACAGGGGTCCGCACAGGCCAGCCCTTGAGCCGCGATAGAAGGACAGTCCTGGGTGCCGACGCAGCCGACGATCCCCAAGCCCGACAGGCTCCTAGGCCACAGGTTCGGGCGCGTCATCGCAAGCGCCCGTTCGACCCGGCACGGTCGCAGTCCCTGGCCTGTGCGCACGTTTCCTGTTCGGGAACCGGGAGATCTCCAGTCTGACCGTTGGCGCCGGTTGTGGCCGGCGGCCCGCGTCGGGACGGCGAGGAGCCGAAGCAAGGCGAAGCAAGAAGGAGCGGTTTACCGCGCTGCACCACGTCACAGTCGATCTGCTGCGGCAGTCGTTCCTGGCGCTCAAGCGCCATGCCGCGCCCGGGGTGATGGGGTCGAGTGGCGAGACCACGAGGCGAGGCTGGAGGGCCAACTTCAGGACCTGCACCAACGTGTTCAACACGGCACCTACCGGGCACTGCCGGGTCGGCGGCGATTTATCGCCAAGCCCGACAGCAAGCAGCGCCCACTGGGCATCACGGCACTGGAGGACAAGATTGTCCCGGACGAGAGGGTCTGGAGCGCGAGTGAAACGGGGACGCCGCAAGGCGCGGTGATTTCACCGCTGCTGGCGAACGTCTTGCTGCACGACGTTTTTGACCTCCGGGCCCAGCAGTGGCGACGGCGAGAATCCAAGGGCGAGATGATCGTGGTGCGGTATGCCGACGACATCGTGGCCGGGCTTGAACACGAAGCTGAAACGACCGCATTCTGGGAGGCGATGCGCGATCGGTTCGAGCGGTTTGCGCTGGCGCTGCACGGGGGCAAGACCCGGCTGCTGGCGTTTGGGCGCCTTGCGGCGGGCAGACGAAGGCAAGCCGGTTTGGGCAAGCCCGTGCGCGCGGGCTTCTTGCTCCTGCGCAAGACACGGGGCGACCTGGCGGCTTTCAAGAAGAGCTGCAAGTTCAGCAACGAGCCCACGCCGGCAGCTCAAGCTGACGCTGCCATGAATCCCATTGGCGCCTGCGCCGCCAGCCAGGCCACCACCGCCCAGCAGGCCACGTTCTGCGGCAGGGCGCGGCCGTCCATGCGCTCGAAGGTGTCGTGCGCGGTGTGGTGCACGTCGAAATAGGTGCTGCCGTCCTGGCTGAGCGACAGCGCCGGCCACTGGTGGCGGCGCATCAGCACCGCCGCATCGGGGCCGGGGCTGGCGTTGTTGCCGGTCAGCGGCACGCCCAGCGGTGCCAGCACCTGCGCCATTGCCTCGAAGGCCGGCTGCGAGGCCACATCCACACGGCTGCGCAGGGCATAGATCGCGCCGGCGCCAAAATCGCTCTCGCTCACCAACTGGTGGCGCTGGGCCTGGTAGCGCTTGCTGTAGGCCAGCGCGCCGTCGAAGCCGTTTTCCTCGTTGCCGAACAGCACCACCCGGATCGTGCGGCGCGGCGCCCGGCCCGCCGCGTGGATCAGGCCGGCTGCGGCACACACCACCGCCACGCCGGCACCATTGTCCACCGCGCCTTCGCCGACGTCCCAGCTGTCGAGGTGGGCGCTGATCAGCACCACCTCGTCGGCCAGGTCGGTGCCGGGCACCTCGGCAATCACGTTGTGGGTGATGGCGTCCACGCCGATCTGGTTGGCCACCTGCAGGCGCAGCCGCACCGGGCCGCCGACCTGCAATTGGGCGATGTGGTCGGCATCGGCCACCGCCACCGCCAGTGCGGGGATGGCGGCCACCGCGTCGTCGTAGCGCATCGCGCCGGTGTGGGCCACCCGGTCGGCGCCGCCGCCGCCAGACGTGCCGATCGAGCGGATCACCACCGCCAGTGCGCCGCGCCGGGCGGCCTCGGCCGCGCTGCCAAAGCGTGCCGGCACCGCGCGGCCGTAGCCGGCGCCGTCGCGGCTGCGGTCGGTGCGCTCGTCGACAAAGGCGATGCGGCCACGCGCGCGGTCGCTGGTGTCGGTCTTGAGCGCGGCAAAGTCGGGGTAGTAGGCGATCTCGGCCTCGATCCCGGCAGCCGGCGTGCCCACGCTGTTGCCCAGCGCGGCCATCACCAGCGCATGGCGCTCGGGTGCCACGATCTCGGCGCTGGCCGGGCCGCGTTGCCAGATGCGCAGCGGCAGGGCTTCGGCGCGCACCCCCTGCAGGCCCAAGGCCTGGCACTGCGCCATGGCCCAGGCGACCGCCCTGGCATCGCCCGGTGATCCCGCGGGCCGTGCGCCCACGTCCTGGGTGAGGCTGCGTACCAGGGCCAGCGCGCGCTGGTCTGCCAGCCCCCGGTCGCGCAGCAATGCGGCGTGCGCCATGTCGGCGTCGGTGTAGGGGCCGGCAGGCACAACAGGCTCCACGGCAGGGGTCGGGCGGGTGCCGGCGCAGCCGCTCAGGCCGCCCAGCCCGGCGGTAGCGGCGGCAGCGGCAGCCAGCAGCCGGCGGCGGCGGTGCATCGGGCCGGCCGTGTCACTTGGACGTCGGGAAGCCGAACTCGGCGCCCTTGGCGATGCTTTCGGGCCAGCGCTGCATCACGCTTTTTTGCTTGGTGTAGAAGCGCACGCCCTCTTCGCCATAGGCATGCATGTCGCCAAACAGGCTTTTCTTCCAGCCGCCGAAGCCATGCCAGGCCATCGGCACCGGGATCGGCACGTTCACGCCCACCATGCCCACCTGCACCCGGCGCGAGAACTCGCGCGCGATGCCGCCGTCGCCGGTGTAGATCGACACGCCGTTGCCGAACTCGTGCCCATTGACCAGGGCCAGCGCGCCGGCGAAGTCGGGCACCCGCACGCAGGCCAGCACCGGGCCGAAGATCTCGTCCTTGTACAGGCTCATGGCCGGCGTGACCTGATCGAACAGCGTGCCGCCGGTGAAGAAGCCGCCCTCCAGCCCCGCCACCATCAGGCCGCGGCCATCGACCACCAGGGTCGCGCCCTCGGCCACGCCGGCGCTGATGCAGCCCTCGATGCGGTCGCGTGCCTGGGCCGTGACGATGGGGCCCATCTCGGCGGCCAGGTCCATCGGGTTCATCACTTTCAGCGCGCGCGCGCGCTCGGCCACCTTGGGCACGATCTTGTCGGCTATATCACCCACCAGCACCGCCACGCTGATCGCCATGCAGCGCTCGCCGGCCGAGCCATAGGCCGCGCCCACCAGCGCGTCTACCGCCTGCTCGACATCGGCGTCGGGCATTACCACCAGATGGTTCTTGGCCCCGCCCAGGGCCTGCACCCGCTTGCCGTGGCGGGCGCCGGTCTCGTAGATGTACTGGGCGATCGGCGTGCTGCCGACGAAGCTGACCGCCTTGATGTCGGGGTGGGTCAGCAGAGCGTCCACCGCCACCTTGTCGCCCTGCACCACATTGAACACGCCGTCGGGCAGGCCCGCCTGGCTGAGCAGCTCGGCCAGGAACACGGCGCAGCTCGGGTCGCGCTCGCTGGGCTTGAGGATGAAGGCATTGCCGGCGGCCAGCGCGATCGGGAACATCCACATCGGCACCATGCAGGGGAAATTGAAGGGCGTGATGCCCGCCACCACGCCCAGCGGCTGGCGCAGGGTGTGGTTGTCGATGCCGGTGGAGACCTGGTCGGTGTAGTCGCCCTTGAGCAGTTGCGGCGCACCGCAGGCGAACTCGACGATATCGATGCCGCGGCTGACTTCGCCCTGGGCATCGGTGAAGACCTTGCCGTGCTCGGCGGTGATCATTGCGGCCAGGGTGTCCTTGTGCTGGTTGAGCAGCGCCAGAAAGCCGTTGAGCACGCGGGCGCGGCGGATCGGCGGCAAGTCACCCCAGGCCGGCTGGGCCGCCACTGCGGCGGCCACGGCGGTGTTCACGTCCTCGGTCGAGGCCAGCGCCACCTGGCGCGCCACCGCGCCCGTGGCCGGGTTGTAGACCGGCTGCTGGCGGCCGCTGCTGCCGCGCACGCTGCGCCCGGCGATGTAGTGGCCCACGCTGTGGGTCTGGGTAAAGGCTTCGGGTGCGCCCATGCTGATCGTCTCCGGGTAAGGGGTGTTTGGCGCGGCAGCGCGGGGACCGCCGGCCGCGCAGTCTAGAAGGCCGGGCCGCAGAAAGCCAGGCCCGTGTCGGGCGCGATGGGGGCCCAGGTGCCGGCGCCGGACAAAAAAAGAAGCCCGCCAATTGCTTGGCGGGCTGCAAAGTCCTCGGGTGAGGACGTCGTTGGGACCGATCGACGGAAGACCCCGTCAACGCGGTTGATGCTGGGGGCAGCCCGCCCCGCCGGCCATCCCTAGCTTGAATCTGAAAGCGCTTGCAGGATCAGTCATTGGTGACAAGGCGTTTCGCGGTCAACGGGCGGATGGCTGAGCGACCGGCCGCACATGCGCCGCGCCTGGCATGCGGGTGAGCACCGGCAGCACGATCTCGAACACCGCACCGCCTTCGGCATGGTTGTGGGCGGTGATCCGGCCCTTGTGGGCGCTGACAATCTTGCGGCAGATGGCCAGCCCCAGGCCGGTGCCGCCGGCACCGTCGCGGGTACGGCTGGACTGCACGAAAGACTCGAAGATGCGTTCCAGTTCGGGCACCGGTATGCCAGGTCCGTGGTCGCGCACCGTGACCATCAGGTCGCGCGGCATCACCTGGCGCCAGTCGATCTCGATGACGCTGCCACGCGGTGCGAAGCGGATCGCATTGGCCAGCACATTGCGCAGCACCTGCTGCAGCCGGAATTCATCGGCCGCTGCCCACAGCGCCGGGCCGCGGCCGGCCGGTGCGCTGCCGGCTGCGCCGTCGGCCGCAGTGTCGACCGGCGCCTGCAAAGTCAGGCCGTATTTGTGGGCCATGGGCCGCAACTCCAGTACCACCGCCAGCAGGGCCGGCACGATGTCCATCGGCGCGAGGTGGATGTCGCCCACGGTGGATTCAAGCCGCGACAGATCCAGCAGGTTGTTGACCAGGGTGAGCATGCGCTGGCCGGCGCCCTGAATGTCCTGGAACATGCCTTGCAGCCGGGGATCGACCGCGCTGCGCTGCGCGCCCAGCTCGGAAAAGCCGAGGATGCCCTGCAGCGGGGTGCGCAGCTCGTGGCTGATGTTGGCCAGGAATTCGCTCTTGGCAAAATTGGCATGCTCCGCCGCGTCCTTGGCCTCGAGCGTGCGCTGCGCAGCCTCGCGGAATTCGGTCACGTCGGTCAGGCAGGTGATCACGCCCGAGACCTGGCCCTCGGCGTCGGTGTAGGGCATCACCCGGATCATCACATCGCGCGGCAGGCCGTCGCTGTCGAGAATCTGCTCCTCATAGTTGACCGGCTGGCCCGAGGCGATGGCCATCTGCTCTTGCACCATGTGCGGTGCGGCCAGCTGCGCCGGGTAGAGCCGGCCCAGGCTGAAGCCGATCACCCGCTCGTAGGACAGGCCGGTCAGGTCTGTCCAGGCGCGATTGACGCGCAGAAAGCGGCCATGGGTGTCCTTGACCACCATCGGGATCGGGCTGACCTGGAACAGCCGGTCGGTGAAGGCGTCGTGGGCGGCGATGCTGTCCCGCGCAGCGGCCAGGTCGCCGCTGACCGCCTCGCGGGTTTGCTGGCTGCGCCACACCGCTGCGGCCAGGGCGCCCACCATCAACAGCAGCACGCCCACCACGCCGGCCACGCGCAGCGCCAGGGCGTCGCCTTGCCGGGCCACGGCCGCCTCGGGCGTCTCGACCAGCACCACCAGGGGCTGCAGCCGGGCGGCTCGAAAGCTGATGAAGCTGGGCTGGCCACCCAGCCCGGGCCCGCGCAACCGGCCCTGGCTGCGCGCCGGCAGGAACTCGGCAAAAACCCGGTGCTGGCTGAAGTGGTCGCCGGCGGCCAGGCCCAGCTGCGGGCTGGCGGCGACCAGTTGCCCGGTCTGGGACAACAGCGCCGCCTGCTGCGCGCCGGTGCCCAGCAGCGCGGCATAGTGTTTGCCGAAATGGTCCGGCCGCAGCGTGGCCACCAACCAGTCGGTGGCGCCGCTGCCGGGCAGGGGGCGCACCAGCGGCAGGTGGAAGGCCGACGCGCCCGCGGGCGGCTTGGCCGGCGCGTCGCCCAGGTCCTGGCCGCTGGCCAATCTGCCGAGGCCGGGCACCGCGATCACCGACAGCAATTGATCGCGCGGCATCGGTCGGGCCAGATTGGCAGGATTCGAGCTGTCCAGCAACAGGCCCTGGCCGCTGACCAGGCTGACGCTCTGCAAGAAGGGCAGGGTCTCGACGGCCTGGCGCAGCACCGCCGCCACCTCGGCCGGGTCGGCCGGGCGCGGCAGCGCTTTCAGGGCCTGGCCGGTACCGGCCAGGGCCAGCTCGGCGCTGTCGAGGCTGCGGTTGGCCTGGTCCTCCAGCACCTGGGCGAACAGCTCGTTGCGCGCCAATGCGTCGGTCTGCAGGGCGCTGCGTTGTTGTTGCACGAAGGCCAGGCCGGCCGCCACCAGCAGCGTCGCCATCAGGGCCGCACCGGCCAGCACCAGGCGGCGCTGCAGCCACATGGGCTCGCGCGGGGCGGGCTCGTTGGGCGGCTCGTGCAGCGACACCGTGATCATGGTGAAGCCTGGGGCCGGCAGGGGCCGGGCCGCAGCAAAGGAGAACGGCGCATGGTGGATCGGGTGCAGGGCGGGCATGCCCGGTCACCAGTGTCGCACCTGCCAAGCGGCCGCCGCGCCGCCATCTGCGCGTCAATCACCGGGCAATCTCACAGATCGGTGCGCAGCTGCCAGAGCTCAGGAAACAGGGTCACGTCCAGCATCCGGCGCAGGTAGCCCACACCGCTGGTGCCGCCGGTGCCGGGCTTGTGGCCGATGATGCGGGTGACGGTGCTGAGGTGGCGGAAGCGCCACAGCTTGAAGGCGTCCTCCAGGTCGGTCAGCTCCTCGCCCAGCTGGTACAGGTCCCAGTAGGGGTGGCCGTTGCCACCGCCTTCGGGGGCGCGGTAGACCGTCAGCCAGGCCTGCTCGACCTCGGCGCTGGCGCAGTAGGGCTGGGTCCAGTCGCGCTGCAGGTGGCTGGGCGGCAGGGCCAGGCCGCGCCGCGCCAGCAGGCGCAGGCTCTCGTCGTAGAGCGAGGGCGCGCGCCAGGCGGCCTCCACCTCGGCCAGGCGCGCCGGCGCATGGGCATGGGGCTTGAGCATGGCCGCGCTCTTGTTGCCCAGCATGAACTCGACGCAGCGGTACTGCCAGCTCTGGAAGCCTGACGATTGCGCCAGGTAGGGCCGGATCGCGCTGTACTCGGGTGGCGTCATGGTGGCCAGCACGTCCCAGGCATGCACCAGCTGCTCCATGATGCGCGAGACCCGGGCCAGCATCTTGAAGGCCGCGCCCAGCCGGTCGCTGGCCACCGCAGCCACCGCCGCGCGCAGCTCGTGCAGCATCAGCTTCATCCACAGCTCGCTGGTCTGGTGCTGCACGATGAACAACATCTCGTCATGCGCCGGCGACAAGGGGTGCTGGGCGCCCAGCACCGCGTCCAGGTGCAGGTAGTCGCCATAGCTCATCGCGGCCGAGAAATCGAGCCGGGCGCCTTCGTGGCGCGCTGCGGCGGTGCCGTCGGGCGGGGCGGTGGGGGCCGCGCCGGGGGTGTCGTCGGGCGAGAAAGGGCAGCTCATGGGGGCCGCATCACAGCTCGCGCAACACCGCACGCACCGGCGAGGCGTCGGCCGTCATCAGCTTGAGCGGCAGCGCGATCAGCTCGTAATCGCCTTCGGCGACCTCGTCGAGCACCAGGTTCTCCAGCACCCGCAGGCCGCGCTGGCGGATCACCTGGTGGCTGGGCAGGGCCTTGCTGTCGGCGGGGTCGATGCTGGCGGTGTCGATGCCGATCAGCCGCACGCCGGCATCCGCCAGCCGGGCCACGGTGTCGGGGTGGAAGGCGCTGAGGGCCGGGTCCCACCCAGCCGGCGCCTGGCGGTAGGTGCGCACCAGCACCCGCGGCGGCAGACCGTCCAGCGCGTGGGCCAGATGCTGCCATTGCACCAGCGGCCCGCAGGCGATCGCATGGATCACCCGGCAGGGGCCGAGGTAGGGCGCCAGATCTAGCGCGCCGGCCGCCGCGCCGTCAGCGCTGTAGTGCAGCGGCGCGTCGGCATGGGCGCCGGTGTGCGGGCTGAGCGTGAGCGTGGCCACGTTGACCGGGCAGCCCGGGCCCAGCGTGGCGCCCCAGCGCTGCTCGAAGGGCGCATCCCCCGGGAATACCGGCGAGCCTGGCTGTACCGGCGGCGAGATGTCCCATAGGCGGCGGGCGGGCAGGGGTTGCATCGCCGGGATGATAGAGGCCGGCGGTTCTGTCGGCCACTACAGCGATGGCGCCTGGCCGCCCTGACCCGAGCGCCAGTCGGCGGCCGGCCGGTGGCCGGCGCGCAGGTCTTCGGTGGTGAAGCCCCGGCCGTCGGGCGCCCAGCCCGGCGGCTTGAACAGGTGGCCCAGCACCGCGCGCAGGCTGCGGGCGCGGGCCAGATCGTGCGCCAGACTGGCCCACTGGGCGAACTCGACCTTGAGCGGGTTGTAGCTGGTGATCGGGTGCACCAGGCCGTAGCGGCAGGGCAGGTCGGCGCGCTCGGCCCGGTAGGTGCCGAACAAGCGGTCGAAGACGATCAGCACACCGCCGTAATTGGCGTCCAGGTAGTCGGGGTTGCTGGCATGGTGCACCCGGTGCGCCGACGGGGTGTTCAGCACATATTCGAGCCAGCCCAGTGGGGGGATCCAGGTGGCATGGATCCAGAACTGGTAGAGCAGGTTGAGCGTGAGCACCGCCGACACGGTGCGGTAGTCGAAGCCCAGCCAGACCAGCGGCACGAAGAACAGCGCGGTGCCTGTGAGCCGGCCGAACAGGCCGATGCGCAGCGCGGCGGCCAGGTTCAGCGCATTCGGGCTGTGGTGCACCGCGTGGTTGCACCAGAACCAGCGCACCCGGTGCGCCGCGCGGTGGTACCAGTAGTAGCAGAACTCCTGGCCGATGAACAAGACCGCCACCATCTGCCAGGTGTCGAGCGTGAGGGTGGTCAGCCGGTGCTGCCAGGCCCATTGCAGCAGCGGTGTGGCGATCGACAGCGGCAGCAGCAGGCTGACCGCGATGCGGCCGATGAAGTCGAAGATCGACACGCCGAAGGCGCGCCAGTCGTAGCCCTCGCGGCGCCACAGCACCAGGGCCTCGATCAGCGCCAGCCCCAGCACCGTGGGCGCGGCCACGAACAGCAGAAATTTTTCGATCGGTGACATGGGATGGCCTGGAAAGCCTTGGATCAGTGGCGCCGCCGGTCAGGGCTTTTTGTCGAGGCGCATCACGTCGCCGTCCTGGCGCAGTGTGAAGCGGCCGAGAAAGCTGTTGCCCAGCAGCACCACCGGCATCTCGGCCGGCAGCACCACGGCGGCCACATTGGCCACCTCGACATTGCCCAGGCGCACCGAACTGAGGGTGACCGCATGCACCGGCACCGGGCCGTTGGCGGTGAGTGTCATGCCGGTGCGCCCGCCCTTCCAGTCCAGGCCGATGCGGTTGGCCTCGGCCTGGCTCAGCGCCACGGCGGTGGCGCCGCTGTCCACCATGAACTGCACCACCTTGCCGTTGATCTGGCCGCTGCCGCCAAAATGACCGCCCAAACCCATGGCCAGCACGATGGTGTTGCCACCGGCCGCCGCTGCTGCCGCGCCACGGGGGTCGCCCAGCCGTGCCGGCGTGGCGCCCAGGGGCAGCCAGCGGCGCTGGCCCGCCACCTCGACCTCGGCCTGGCCGTCGCGCAGCTGGCGCAGCGTGACACCCTGGGCCGTGGCGCCCAGCGCCAGCACCCGGGACTGGCCATCGATCACCAGCAAGGCTTTGTCACTGCCCATGCTGCCGGCCAGCGCCACGCTTTGCGCCAGCGCCTCGGCCCAGGGCGCACAGCCGATGCAGGCGGCAGCCAGCCACCGGGGCAGGCCCCGGCCCGCAGGCGGGCGGCGTCCGGGCCGCTCAGGGGCCGGCATGGCCGTCGTCAGTCGCGGAAATTGTTGAAGGCCAGCGGCACATCCGCCACGTCCTTGCGCAGCAGCGCCATCGCGGCCTGCAGGTCGTCGCGCTTGGCGCCGGTCACGCGCACGCTGTCGCCCTGGATGGCCGCCTGCACCTTGAGCTTGCTGTTCTTGATCAGGCCCTGGATCTTCTTGGCGGTCTCGGCGTCGATGCCCTGCTTGACCGGCACCGTCTGGCGCACCTTGTCGCCACCCATCTTCTCGATCTTGGCGCTGAAGTCGAGAAAGCGCACGTCCACCCCGCGCTTGCTGAGCTTGGTGGTCAGCAGGTCGCGCACCTGGCCGATCTGGAAATCGCTGTCGCCGTGCAGCTGCAGGCTGCGGTCCTTGCCAGCCTCGACCGATTCGACCTTGGCTGCGCTGCCCTTGAAGTCGAAGCGGGTGGCGATCTCCTTGCTGCTTTGCTCGATGGCATTGCGCAGCTCCACCAGATTGGGTTCAAGCACGGTGTCAAAACTGGGCATCGGATGGCTTCGCGTCGGGGTGTCGGAAGCGCAAAATTTTGCCACGTCGGCCGCTCGTGCGGGTGGCCGCCCGGGCCTACAGAAAGCCCATGCGCTGCAGCAGCGCCCGTGCGGTGGCCACCTGCTCGCGCAGTGCGGCGGCGGCGGCCTGGCATTGGCCGGCATCCAGCCCGGCGCCATCGGATTCGAGGCCGGCCGCCAGATCTTGCACCTGCCTCAGGCCCATGCTGGCCGCGACGCCCTTGACCGCATGGGCCTGCGCCGGCAGCCCAGCGGCGTCGGCGCTGTCGAGGCTGCGCAGCAGTGTGCCCAGGCTGCCGCCGTCGGGCTGGAGAAAGCCGCCCAGCACCGCGCGGTAGCCGCTGAGCGATACGCCGACGCAGACATCACCGACCACCGCCATGTCCAGATGCCGGGCCACGTCGCTGGCGCGGAAGCGCCGCGCCGCCCCAGGGGCCGGCCCGGTTGGCGGGTCGGTGGCGTCGGATCGGGAGGTGGTCACGGCGGGTCGGGGTGGGCGGTGGGGTTGGGGCTGGGGCTGGGGCTGGGGCTGGGGCTGGGGCTGGGGCTGGGGCTGGTGATGAATGTCGCCGACGCCCGAACGATGGCGAAGGAAGTAATGCCGGACCGGTGCTGCTGGCGGGCCGGCGCCTGTGCCGGATTTGGCGCCGTCGGCATGCCGCTGTGTGCCAGGCCGTCGACACGCAGTCGGTGCTACCGCAGCATTGTGCGGCGGACGGGTCGGGGCGGCCCGGGCCTTCAGCCAGAATCCGCGCATGCCTGCCGCCGCCCCCTTGGCCATCGAGTACGCCAGCAATCTGCGGGCGCTCAACAGCTTTGGCCTGCCGGCGGTGGCGCACACCCTGGTGCGCATACGCAGCGATGCCGACGTGCGCCGCGTGCTCGACCACCCGGCGCTCGGGCGGGCGCCCAAGCTGGTGTTGGGCGGCGGCAGCAATCTGGTGCTCACGCGCGACCCGCCCGCCGTGGTGCTGCGGGTGGAGGTGGCCGGCCGGCGCTTGCTGGAGCGCCGCGACGGCGCCTGGATCGTCGAGTTCGGCGCGGGTGAAAACTGGCACGACGCGGTGACCTGGTGCCAGGACCAGGGCCTGCCCGGCCTGGAGAACCTGGCGCTGATCCCCGGCACCGTGGGCGCCGCGCCGGTGCAGAACATCGGCGCCTACGGCTTGGACCTGGCCGACCGCTTCGAATCCCTCGATGCGGTGGACCTGGTCACCGGCCGGGGCGTAACGCTGGGCGCAGCGGCCTGCCGCTTCAGTTACCGCGACAGCGTGTTCAAGCAGACCGGTTTCGGCGGCCTGGCGGGCAAGAGCCTGATCACCCGGGTGCGCCTGCGCCTGCCGCGGCCCTGGCAGCCGGTGCTGGGCTACCTGGACATCGAGCGCAAGAGGGCCGAGACCGGCAACCCCGCCCCCGATGCCGGCACACTGCTCGACTGGGTGGTGGCGATCCGCCGCGCCAAGCTGCCCGACCCGGCGTTGCTGGGCAATGCCGGCAGCTTCTTCAAGAACCCGGTGGTCAGCGCCGAGCAATGCCGCGACATCATCGGCCGCGACCCCCACCTGGTGCATTACCCGCTGGCCGACGGCCGCTTCAAGCTGGCCGCAGGCTGGCTGATCGACGCCTGCGGCTGGAAGGGCAAGGCGGTGGGCGGCGCGGCGGTCTATGAGCGCCAGGCCCTGGTGCTGGTCAACAAGGGCGGCGCCACCGGCGCCGAGGTGGTGACACTGGCCCGCGCGATCCAGGAAAGCGTCTACGGCCGCTTCGGCATCCGCCTGGAGCCCGAGCCGGTGATCGTTTGATCGGGTCTGGGCGCGCCGCGCCTGCGGAGGACAATGCAGCGATGAGCATCCCGCCCGCGATCCAAGCCACCGGCCCCTTGAGCGAGCAGGAGCTCGACGCCCTGCAAGCCCTGATGGACAGCCTGCCCGCCACGCTGGAGCCGCTGGACACGGTGATGATCGACGGCTATCTGTGCGGCGTGCTGCTGCAGCCCCAGGCCGTGCCCGAAGAGCGCTGGCTGGCCCGCATCGCCGACGTCGACGGCCGCAAGCCGCCGACCCGCTTCGACTTCGCGCGGATGCGCGCGCTGGTGCACCGCCGCTATGTGCAACTGAACCAGGCCATCAGCCAGCGCCAGTGGTTCGACCCCTGGGTCTACCAGCTGGACGACGCGGCCACGCCGTCGGAAACCGTGCTGCCCTGGGTGGCCGGCTTCGCCACCGCGGTGGACAGCTTCACCCAGCTGATGGACCGGCACGAGGCCGAGCTGCTGGAGCCGCTGGCCACGCTGTACCGCCACCTCGACCCCGACGACCTTGAAGATGCCGACGAACTGCTGGCCGAGATCGAGACCCTGGCCCCGCCCGAGACCCTGGTGGAGGCGGTGGAAGACCTGGTGCGCAGCGTGTTGCTGATGGCCGATGTGTCGCGGCCGCAAGCCACCGGGCGGGCGGCGGCGACGCACCCGGCGCTGGCGCGG
>JAYUQJ010000154.1:0-12996 GCA_043756825.1 Betaproteobacteria bacterium
GCCGGCCGACACCATTGGCCACGCCGGGCAGGTCGAGCGCGATGCGCGGCGGCGCCTGCACCGCAAAGCCGCCCGGCAGCGCCGTCAGCGGCGCCGACAGCTCGATGCGCACCACGTCGGCGCCAGACTGCTGGGTGCTGGTGACGCCCAGGATCGTGATGCCTGCGCTGGCCGCAGGCGCGGACGCCGCAACCGCAGCCGCAACCGCAGCCGCAGCCGGGGTCGGCGCTGCCGCCTGGGCCAGCGCTGCCATCGGTGCCGAACAGGCCAGCACGACAGCCGCCAGCCGGGCGCGCCACTTGACCATGGATGTTGTCTCCTGCGGGGTTTTCATCGCGCCTTCTCCTGCCCACGCTCCTGCAATTGCAGCGTTGCCGGGCGCTCGGTCCATTCGCCAGCCGCGTCCTGCACGATCTCGCGCAGGGTCACTTCGGTCTCGGTGATGCGGACGACGCGGCCGTAGTTCTGGCCAATGTAGTCGCCGGCCTTGACCTGGTAGAGCAGGTTGTCCACCCGCAACAGCGCCAACGGGCGCTGGGCCTTGCTCACGCTGCCTACCATCGTCATCATGTCCAGTGAAAAAGCCTCCAGCGGCTCGCGCCGGCGGTTCAGTTCGGCGGCCAGCAAAGAGCTGGTCTGGCGCGTCTCCTGCTTGATCGCAACGCTGAGCTTCTGGCTCGAGAAAGGGTCGAGCAACTGGGCGTTGGCATAAGGCACGGGATCGAATTTCTTGGGGGCGGCCAAGGCCTGCACCCGCGGGCGCACCTCACGCCTTTGCTGGTCCATCCAGGCCTGCAGCTCCTGGGTCTCGCCCTCGCAGCCGGCCAGCAGCGCCAAGCCCAGCACCGCCACCACCGTCTGCAGCAGCGGCCCCGGTCGCGCCGCAGGCTGGCGGCGCAGGCGGCCCGGGGTCAGCCTGCCGACGTCGGCCCGGGCGATCATTTGCGGGCCCCCTTGGCCTTGGTGTCGGCGTCACGGGCCTTGCGCAGGTCGGCCAGTTCGGCCGGGTCGAGGTAACGGTAGGTGCGGGCCACCGCGTCCATCGACAGCTGGCCGGTGTTGTCCTTGGTCACCGGGGCGATGTTCAGGTTGTGCAGCGTGACGATGCGCGACAGGTTGGCCACGTCCGCCGTGAAGGCGCCGATGTCATGGAAGCGGCCGGTCACGCGCAGGCCGATCGGCAGCACCGCGTAATAGTCCTTGATCTCCACCTGGCCGGGCCGGAACAGCTCGAACTGCAGGCCGCGACCAATGCCGGCCTGATTGATGTCCGACAACAGGGCGTCCATCTCGGCCTTGCCGGGCAACTGGCGTTCAAGCTGGATCACGTACTCCTGCACCTGCTGCTTCTGCTTGCGCAGCTCGGACAGGTTCACCGCCTGCGACAGCTTGTTGCGGTAGTCGTCCTTGAGCTTGGGTTCGACCTGCCTCTCGGTCTCGAGCTGGCCCGATTCAACCGAGACCAGCAGAAACCAACCCAGGCCCAGCGCCACCAGGCCGACCCCGATCCAGGCGCAGA
Source organism: Betaproteobacteria bacterium (assembly GCA_043756825.1). Taxonomy (GTDB): domain Bacteria; phylum Pseudomonadota; class Gammaproteobacteria; order Burkholderiales; family Burkholderiaceae_C; genus Pseudaquabacterium. Next base: position 1,520 of record JAYUQJ010000154.1, read on the forward strand.
TCTTGGGCAGCAGGGGCCACTGGCCGGGCTCTTGCGGGTTCAGGCCCTGGAATTGCAGCGACGCCTTGTCGAAGGCGGTGGCCACATCGAGATGACCGGGACGGGTGGTGTTGAGCATGATGACCGGGGCCTCAGGTCGACCGGCGCACAACCGGGCCGCTGGCAGCGCTGCCCGGTGCCGACGCCGCCGCGCCCGCCGGCACCGCATTCGTCTGCTTGACCGACACCCGCAGCGAGAACTCGTAGAGGCGGCGCTGCTCGCGGGCGTTGGTGGCCGCCGGCTGGGTGATGGCCTTGATCTCCACCAGTTCCATGCGGTCCAGCCAGGGTGAGTTGGCCTGGGTGTTGCGCAGGAACTCGGACACCCGCTCATTGGTCTGCGCCAGGCCACTGAGTATCACCACGCCATCGGTCTGCCGGATGCTGCTGAGGTAGACGCCCTCGGGGGTCATGCGCACCAGGCCGTCGAGCAACTGCACCGGCACATTGCGGTTGAGCTGCAGGTCTTCCACCGCACCCTGGCGCGCCTTCAGGCCCTCGATCTCGGCGCGCAGGTTGGCGATGTCCTTGATCTGCGCTTCCTGGCGCGCAATCTCGGCGCGCAGAAAGGCATTGCGCTGTTGTTGCGCCGTGGTGAGCTGCTGCACCACCCCGAACCAGACCACCGCCAAGGCCAGGCCCACGCCAGCCGCCAGCCCCAGGCCGACGAAGAAGTTGCGCTTGCGCTGGCGCCGCTTTTCTTCGCGGTGGGGCAGCAGGTTGATCAGGATCACGAGGCGAACCTCCGCATCGCCAGCCCGCAGGCGGTCAGGTAGGACGGAGCCTCCTTGCGCACCTTGGCCTCGCGCACCGCGCTGCCGATCTTCATGCCCTCGAAGGGATTGACGATCATCGATGCAAAACCGGTCAACTCGGTCACCCGGTCCTTCAGCCCCGGCAGGGTGGCCGTGCCACCGGCCAGCATCACGTAGTGCACCTTGTGGTGCGGCGTACTGGTGAAGAAATACTGCAGCGCGCGGCCGATTTCCTGGGACAGGCTGTCCACGAAGGGCGTGAGGATCTGGCTCTCGTAGTCATCGGGCAATTCGCCCGCCAGCTTCTTGAGCTCGGCCTCTTCAAACGAAAAGCCGTACTGGCGCGAGATCAGCGAGGTCAGCTGGCTGCCGCCAAAGGCCTGGTCACGGTCATAGAGCATCTCGCCTTCGCGCAGCACCTTCAGGCTGGTGGAGTCGGCACCCACTTCGAACAGCGCGATCAAGGCGTCGCGGCCCTGGTTGGGCAGGGTGTCCACCACCCGGCCGATGGCCAGCAGCGCGGCATGGCTTTCGATGTCCAGCACCACCGGCTTGAGGCCGGCCGCCTCGGCCAGGCCTTGTCGATCCTGCACCCGCTCTTTGCGCGACGCGGCGATCAGCACCTCGACATCGCCGCTGCTGGTCAGGCTGGGGCCGATCACGCAGAAATCCAGGCTCACCTCGTCCAGCGAGAAGGGGATGTACTGGTTGGCTTCGGATTCAACCTGCAACTCCAGCTCTTCGTCGCGCAAGCCGGCCGGCAGGTTGATGCGCTTGGTGATCACCGCCGATTGGGGCATGGCCAGCACCACCTGCTTGGTCTTGGTGCCGCTCTTGTCCAGCAGCCGGCGAACCGCGCCCACCACCTCTTCGAACTTCTCGATCTGCCCGTCGGTGATCCAACCCTTCTCGAAGGGCTCGGTGGCCAGGCGTTCAAGCACGTAGTCGCCGGTCGAAGACATGCCGAGCTCGACAAGCTTGGCGCTGGACGAGCTGATGTCCAGCCCGATCATCGGTACATGCTTGCGGCCCAGAAGCAGGTCCAGAAGGCTCACGGATTGCGTCTCCCAGCAACAAACAAGGGTGGTCAATACTTAAGAAGTTACTTCAATGCTAGCAGTAAAGCCTTTGTAGCCCAAAGGAAATCACCTTTTCGCCTCCCCATCTGCGTTGCGGGTTTCTGACGCCAGCCACCTGTTTTGCAACAAGTCGCAAACTGCCCGCCGCCGCCCCCGGCCGGCCGGCTGCGGCGGGCCGGGCGGCCGCAGCCGGGCCGGCGTTCTATACACTCAAATGATCTATGGACCCCTTTGAACGCGATTCGGCAATGGCGTCCGCAGCCCCCAGGGCCGGCGCCGGCACCCGCCGCGGCCTTTTGCCGCGTCGGGTGGTTGTTACGCTGGGCTGGCTGGCCGCCGGCGGCGCCAGCCTGCTGCTGCTGGGGGCGCTGACGGTCGGCCTGGCGCTGGCGGTGGCCTACCCCAACCTGCCCGAGATCAGCGGGCTGACCGACTACCGGCCCAAGCTGCCGCTGCGGGTGATCTCGGCCGATGGCGTGCTGCTGGGCGAGTTTGGTGAAGAGCGGCGCGTGTTCATGCCGATCGCCCAGATACCCAAGGTGATGCAGGACGCGGTGCTGGCGATCGAGGATGCGCGCTTCTACCGCCACAACGGGGTCGATTACCTGGGCGTGCTGCGCGCCGGGCTGGCCCAGTTCAACCGTGCCAAGAGCCAGGGCGCATCCACCATCACCATGCAGGTGGCGCGCAATTTCTACCTGTCGACCGAAAAAACCTTCACGCGCAAGATCTACGAGATCCTGCTGGCGCTGAAGATCGAGCGGCAGCTGGGCAAGCAGCAGATCCTGGAGGTCTACATGAACCAGATCTTTCTGGGCCAGCGGGCCTACGGCTTTGCCGCAGCCAGCGAAATCTACTTCGGCAAGCCGATCAGCGCCGTGACCGTGGCCGAGGCGGCCATGCTGGCCGGCCTGCCGCAGGCGCCGTCGGCCTACAACCCGGTGTCCAACCCCAAGCGCGCCAAGCGCCGCCAGCAGTACATCATCGACCGCATGGAGGCCAATGGCTTCATCACCGAAGAGCAAGCCGAGGCCGCGCGGGTCGAGATCCTTCAGTTGCGTGAACCCACGGCCGCGACGGTGCACGCCGAGTATGTGGCCGAGGCGGTGCGCCAGCTGATCTACAGCCAGTACGGCAACGAGACCACCACCCGCGGATTGAACGTGCAGGTCACGGTGGACGCCACCGACCAGGCTGCAGCCTACCGCGCCCTGCGCCGTGGCTTGCTGGACTATGAGCGGCGCCAGGTCTACCGCGGCCCCGAGGACCATGTCGACCTGCCGGGCGACCCCGCGCTGCTGGATACCCGCATCGCCGAGGCCCTGGCCGATCACCCGGACAACGACGAGTTGAAGGCCGCAGTGGTGCTGGAGGCCTCGCCACGCAAGGTGGTGGCGGTGCTGCAGTCGGGCGAATCGATCAGCATCAGCGGCGATGGCCTCAAGCCGGTGGCGTCTGGCCTGGCCGCCAAGGCCGAGCCGCAGAAGCAGATCCGGCGCGGCGCGGTGGTGCGCGCGGTGCGCAATCCCAAGGGTGAATGGGCCCTGACCCAGGTGCCCGAAGTGGAAGGCGCGCTGGTGGCGATGGATACCCACACTGGTGGCATCCGGGCCCTGGTGGGCGGTTTCGATTTCGGCAAGAGCAAGTTCAACCATGTCACCCAGGCCTGGCGCCAGCCGGGCTCGAGTTTCAAGCCCTTCATCTACTCGGCCGCGCTGGAAAAAGGCTTCACCGCCCAGACCATCGTGAACGACGCGCCGCTGTTCTTCGACGCCGGCACCACCGGCAGCCAACCCTGGGAGCCCAAAAACTACGACGGCAAGTTCGAGGGGGCGATGCCGCTGAAGACGGCCCTGGCCAAATCCAAGAACATGGTCTCGATCCGGGTGCTGCAGTCCACCGGCGCGCGTTTCGCGCAGGGCTGGATCACCCGCTTCGGTTTCGATGCCGACAAGCACCCGGCCTTCCTGACCATGGCCCTGGGCGCCGGCTCGGCCACGCCGCTGCAGATGGCCAGCGGCTACAGCGTGTTCGCCAACGGCGGCTACCGGGTCAGCCCGATGCTGATCACCCGGATCACCGACAACAAAGGCAAGGTGCTGCTGCAGAGTGCGCCGCCGGTGATCGACGAGTCGATACGCGCCATCGACGCCCGCAACGCCTATGTGATGTCGCAGCTGATGGGCGAGGTGGCCCGCTCGGGCACGGCGGCCAAGGTCTGGCAGACCTTCAGGCGCATGGACCTGGCCGGCAAGACCGGCACCACCAACGATTCGATGGACGCCTGGTTTGCCGGCTATCAACCCAAGCTGGCGGCGGTGGTCTGGATCGGCTACGACACCCCGCGCAAGCTGGGCGACAAGGAAACCGGCGGCGGCCTGGCCTTGCCGGTCTGGCTCGAGTTCATGGGCCATGCCTTGCGCAAGCTGCCCGAACAGGCCCCCGACGTGCCGGCCGGGCTGGTGCAGCGCGGCAGTGACTGGGTCTTCGAGGAATTTGCCTCGGGCGGTGGCATCAGCAGCGTGGGCCTGGACGACAAGTTGCCAGAGGCGCCCAACTCCGACGAGCGCAAGAGCATCCTCGACCTGTTCCGCTGAGCCCGGCGCGGCCTCATCAGGCCGGCGCGAACACCAGCGCCTGGCCGGCCTGTGCGCTGGCATGCCGGGACAGCGCCGCGAAGAACTCGCTGCCGTCCCGGGTGTCCAGCCAGCGGCCGGCCACATGACGGTAGTGATGGCCCCCAGCGCGCGCGGCCAGCCACAACTCGTGCAGCGGCGGCTGGGTATTGACGATGATCTTGCTGCCGCCCGGCAGGCTCAGTTCGAGCAAGCCGCCGGTGCGCTGGCTGTCGATGTCGATCACGTCGTCTTCCAGCCAATGGTCCACGGTGGCTTCGATCTGGGCCAGCACCGCATGCGACAGGCGATGGAAGTCGGCGTCGCTCAAGGCGGTGGCAGCGGGGGTCGGGGAGGTCATGGTCGATAGAATCCGAAGATGAAGTCTAGTTCGAGTGTAGTCAGCCGCCCGGCCCGGCGTGCGGCGTGGTGGCTGGGCTCGGCCAGCGCCGCGGTCTTGCTGTGCGCCTGCGGTCAAAAGGGCCCGCTGCGCCTGCCGCCGGCAGTGGCCGCGCAGCCGGCGTCCTCGTCGGCCAGCGCCAGCAGCGCCCGCCCGGCCAACCCCGCCGCCAACCCCGCTCCGGCCCCGTCCGCAGCCCTGCCTGCAGCCACCCGATGAGCCTGCCTGGATCCCCTTTTCTCGCCCGCCAGGGCGCGTCGTTGATGCTGGACGGGCTGGCCCTGGCCCCGCTGGCGGCGCGCTTCGGTACGCCGCTGTATGTGTATTCGCAAGCGGCCATGCAGGCCGCCGCCGCAGGCTACCAGCGCGCCCTGGCCGGTCGGCCGCATCTGCTGTGCTACGCGATGAAGGCCAACGCCAGCCTGGCCGTGATCAAGACCTTTGCCGACCTGGGCCTGGGCTTCGACATCGTCTCGGGCGGCGAACTGGCCCGGGTTCTGGCGGTGGGCGGCGACCCGGCCAAGGTGGTCTTCTCCGGCGTCGGCAAGACCCGCGCCGAGATGGCCGCGGCGCTCCGTGCGGGCGTGCGCTGCTTCAATGTCGAAAGCGAGGACGAGCTGCACACCTTGTCCGGCGTGGCCCAGGGCCTGGGCCGCACCGCCGCCGTCAGCCTGCGCGTCAACCCCGATGTGGACGCCAAGACCCACCCCTACATCTCCACCGGCCTGAAGGGCAACAAGTTCGGCATTGCCCATGCCGACGCCCTGCGCATCTACCAGATCGCGGCGGGCCTGCCGGGCCTGCGGGTCAGCGGCATCGATTGCCACATCGGCTCGCAGATCACCGAGATCGCGCCCTACCTGGACGCCGTGGACCGCCTGCTCGACCTGATCGAGCAGGTCGAAGCCCGGGGCATCCCTGTCCACCACATCGACCTGGGCGGTGGCCTGGGCATCACCTACACCGACGAGCAGCCGCCGTCGGCCGAGGCGCTGGTGAGCCAGATGCTGGCCCATATCGACCGCCGCGGCCACGGCCAGCGCGAGGTGCTCCTGGAGCCTGGTCGGTCGCTGGTGGGCAATGCCGGCGTGCTGCTGACCGAGGTGCTGGTGCTCAAGCCGGGTGCCGAGAAAAACTTCTGCATCGTCGACGCGGCGATGAACGACCTGATGCGCCCGGCGCTGTACCAGGCCTGGATGGGCATCGAGGCCTGCGAGCAGCGCGACGTGCCGGGCCAGGTGTGGGACGTGGTCGGGCCGGTCTGCGAATCCGGCGACTGGCTGGGCCGCGACCGCCCCCTGGCGCTGCAGGCCGGCGACACCCTGGCAGTGTTGTCGGCCGGCGCCTATGGCATGGCCATGGCCAGCAACTACAACACCCGGCCGCGCGCTGCCGAGGTGATGCTGGCCGGCGGGCAGGCCCGGCTGATCCGGCGCCGCGAAACCGTGCAGGACCTGCTCGGTCTGGAGATCCTGCCGGACTGAGCCGGTGTCAAGGGCCGGGGTCGGCGCCCGCCACTGCGGCGCCAGCCGGGATACGGCCCTCGGCCACGCCATGGCAAGCGATCTTGATGCCGTCGAAATCGTTCAGCGCCGGCCGCTCGGCGCTGCAGCGCGCATCGGCGAACGGGCAGCGCGGGTGGAAGGCGCAGCCGGTGGGCGGCTGCAGCGGATTGGGCACTTCGCCCTGCACCGGCGTGCGCTGGCGCCCGGTCATCGCGATGTCGGGGATCGCGTCCAGCAGCATCCGGGTGTAGGGGTGGCGCGGCGTGGCAAACAAGCTGCGGCGGTCGGCCAGTTCCACCAGCCGGCCCAGGTACATCACCCCCACCTGGTCGGCCACATGCCGCACCACCGCCAGGTTGTGCGAGATGAACAGGTAGGTCAGGCCACGCTGGCGCTGCAGGTCCTTCATGATGTTGAGCACCTGGGCCTGCACCGACACGTCCAGGGCCGATGTGGGCTCGTCGCAGATCAGAAACTCGGGCTCGGTGGCCAGGGCCCGGGCGATCGAGATGCGCTGACGCTGCCCCCCCGAGAACTGGTGCGGAAACTTCTCCATGTCGGCCGCACCCATGCCCACCGATTGCAGCAGATCGGCGACCTTGGACTCCAGATCGGGCTCGGTCATCGCCAGACCATGCTCGCGCAGCGGCTCGCCGACGATGTCGCGCACCTTCCAGCGCGGGTTCAGGCTGGCGTAGGGGTCCTGGAAGATCATTTGCATGCGCTTGCGCAGCGCCCGCGCATCGGGCGAGGCCAGGGTCTGGGCGATGTCGCGGCCATCGAACTCGACCGTGCCGCGGGTCGGGCCGTACAGGCCCACCAGCAGGCGTGCCACGGTACTCTTGCCGCAGCCCGACTCGCCCACCAGCGCCAGGGTCTGGCCGCGCTGGATCGCAAAGCTCACGCCGTCCACCGCATGCACAAACTTGCGCGGCTGGCCTTCGATCACCCGGTTCAGCCAGGGCGCCGAGACATCGAACACCTTGGCCAGGGCCTTGACTTCCACCAGGGCGCTCATGCCGCTACCTCGGGGCTGCGCAGCGCCAGCCAGCAGGCGGCACGGGTGGCACCCACGGCCTGCAGATCGGGTCGATCGACACGGCAGCGGTCCACCACCCTCGGGCAGCGCGGGTTGAAGGCGCAACCGGCGGGGATGGCATTCAGGCGCGGCATCGCGCCGTCGATCTGCATCAGGCGCTCACGCTCGAACTCCATCGACGGGATCGACCCCATCAGCCCGACGGTATAGGGGTGCGCCGGCCGGTGGATCACGTCGGCCACCGGGCCGATCTCGACGATGCGCCCGGCATACATCACCGCCACCCGGTCGCAGGCCTCGGCGATCACGCCCATGTCGTGGGTCACCAGCATCACCGCTGCGCCCTGCTGCTTGGTCAGCTGCTTGAGCAGGGCGATGATCTGGGCCTGGATCGATACGTCCAGGGCCGTGGTGGGCTCATCGGCCACGATCAGTTCGGGCTGGGCCGCCAGGGCCAGCGCGATCACCACCCGCTGGCGCATGCCGCCCGAGAACTGGTGCGGATACTGGTCGATGCGCTGCTCGGCGGCCGGAATGCCGGTCTGCTGCAGCAGGCCGATGGCGCGCTGGCGTGCGTCGGCCAGGGGCAGACCCAAATGCACCTGGATGGTCTCGATGATCTGCTGGCCCACGGTGTACAGCGGGTTCAGCGAAGTGAGCGGATCTTGAAAGATCGCGCCGATGCGCCGGCCCCGGATCTTGCGCATGGCCTCGGCGCCCAAGTTGTCGATGCGCTGGCCGTCGAGCCGGATTTCGCCGCCCGCCACCCGGCCCGGCGGCTCGAGCAGGCCGATGATGGCCGCACCGGTCAGCGATTTGCCGGCCCCGGACTCCCCCACCACGCCCAGGATCTCACCGGGCGCGATGTCGAATGAAATGTCGTCCAGCGCCAGCAAGGTGCCGCGCCGGGTCGGGAACTCCACCCGCAGGTGGCGCACTTCGAGAAGAGCTTGGGTCATGGTCTGGGGGCAAGCCTGAGCCGCCGAGCAGGCATCGCCGGTGCGCTGGCGCCGCGCCCTTGCGGGGGCACGCCAAAGCCGCTGCGGAGGTGGGTCAAATCAAACGAGGATTGAGCGCGTCGCGCAGCCAATCCCCCAGCAGGTTCACGCTCAGCGAGATCATCACCAGCACCACGCCCGGGAAGATGGTGATCCACCATTCCCCGGAGAACAGAAAATCCTGGCCGATGCGGATCAGCGTGCCCAGCGAGGGCGAGGTGGGCGGCACGCCCACGCCCAGAAACGACAAGGTGGCCTCGGTGATGATGGCCGCCGCGATCTGGATCGTGGCCAGCACCAGCACCGGGCCCAGCACGTTCGGCAGCACATGGCGACGCATGATGCGCAGCGGCGCCACGCCGATCACCCGCGCCGCCTGCACATACTCTTTCTGCCGCTCGACCAGCGTAGAGCCGCGCACCGTGCGGGCGTACTGCACCCAGCCGGTGAGCGAGATCGCCAGGATCAACACCGTGAAGGCCAGCGACTCATTGGCCTGCGGAAACATCGCCCGGCCGACACCGTCGATCAGCAGCGCGATCAGAATCGATGGGAAGGACAGCATCACGTCGCACACCCGCATGATGAAACCGTCGATGCGGCCACCGGCATAACCCGCCAGCAGGCCCAGGCCCACCCCCACCACCATCGACACCGCCACCGAGGCCAAGCCGACAAACAGCGAGATGCGCGAGCCGTACATCAGCGCCGAGAGGATGTCGCGTCCCTGGTCGTCGGTACCCAGCAGGAACTTGGCCTTGCCACCGTCGACCCAGGCCGGCGGCAAGCGGGCATCGCTGAGGTCCAGCGTGGCCAAGTCCATCGGGTTGTGCGGAGCGAGCCAATTGGCGCCCAGCGCGCACACCAGACAGATCAGCGCGATCAGCGCAGCCACCATGGCCACCGGCGAATGCTTGAAGCTGTACCAGACGTTGCCGTCCAGAAAGCGGGCCCATGCACCGGCATCGGGCGGCAAGGGTGCCGTCAGCGCGGCGGGCGCCTGGGGGGACGAAGGGGTCACGGGCAGGTCAAGTCCTGGTCAGCAGCGGTGGATGCAATATCAGTGGCCGGCAGTACTGCGCTCGATGCGCAGGCGCGGGTCCACTGCGAAGTACAGCAAATCGACAGCCAGGTTGATCGTCACGAAGATCAGCGCGATCAGGCACAGATAGGCCGCCATCACCGGTATGTCGGCGAACTGCACCGCCTGGATGAACAGCAAGCCCATGCCGGGCCACTGGAACACGGTCTCGGTGACGATCGCAAACGCGATGATGCCGCCCAGCTGCAGACCGGCAATCGTGATCACCGGCACCAGGGTGTTCTTCAAGGCATGGCCAAAATAGACCTGCCGATCCGGCAGGCCGCGCGCCTTGGCGAACTTGATGTAGTCGGTGCGCAGCACCTCCAGCATCTCGCTGCGCACCAGGCGCAGGATCAAGGCCATCGGAAACAGCGACAAGGTGATGGCCGGCAGCAGCAGGTGGCGCAGACCATCGACCGTGAGCAGACCGGTGGTGAAAGGCCCGAGGGCGACCACATCGCCCCGGCCGAAGCTGGGCAGCCACTTGAGCAACACTGCAAAAACCAGGATCAGCAGTATGCCGATCAGGAAGTTGGGCAAGGACACGCCCAGCAGCGAGCCCGTCATCACCAGCTGCGACAAGAAACTGCCGCGCCGCAAGGCCGCAAAAACACCCAGGGGAATGCCCACCGCCAGGCCGATCAGCGCGGCCATGGCGGCAAGCTCCAGCGTGGCCGGGAAGCGCTCGGCGATCAGCGCCGATACCTTGCGACCCTGTCGCAAGCTGATGCCGAACTCGCCCTGCACCGCATTGCCGATGAAGTGCACGAACTGCACGAAAAACGGTTGGTCCAGCCCCAGGTCGGCGCGCAATTGAACCCGCTGCTCCTGGGTGGCATCCTGGCCCAGCAAATTGGTCACCGGGTCGCCCACATGCTGGAACAGCAGAAACGCGATCAAGGCCACCGTGAGCATCACGATGAGCGCCTGGAAGGCACGGCGGATCAGGAAGGCGAGCATGCAGCGGATCGGGTGGTTGGGGGGGCGGGACGCTGCGGCCTTCGGACTGGGCGCAAACCCACGGCCGCTGGGCAGCGGCCATGCCGGATTCTGGCGCAAGTCCTGTGCCTGACATCCAGGGGTAACTCCCGGATCGGGCCGCGTACGGGCGGCCTTGGGCAGGCCGCCCCCGCCACGACTAGGCGGGCAGCGCGGGGGAAAAGCGGCACGGGCCTCTCCTTTGCAGGAGAGGCCCGTGGAGCAGGGCCGTCACTTCGATCACCGCAGGGCCGCTTCAACGACCCCAGGGCAAGCGAAAGGTTGGCACTTACTTGGTCGGGCCTTCGCCCTTGCCGGTGGTGCCGGCCTTGGTGGCGGCAGCGCCTTCTTTCTTCACATCAGCGCGCGGCTTGCCCGACTTGGCATCGGCCGGAGCGGCGGCGGGGCCTTCACCCTTGACGATGGTGCCAGCCTTCTCGGCGGCAGCAGCATCCTTCTTGACTTCGGCGCGGGCCTTGGTCGACTTGGCGGCCGGGGCGGTGGACGCCTCACCCTTTTCAACCTTGCCGCTCTTGTTGGCCGACGCGGCGTCGGCCTTGACTTCAGCGCGCGTGGCCTGGGCGAAGGCCGGGGCCACGGCAAACTGTGCCAACACGGCGATCAAAGCAATTTTCTTGAACATGAGGTAACTCCTATGTGGAATGTAAAAACCAATGGCAGCCTGGAGGACACCGGTTGAACCCGAGGTTGCAGCCCCAGGCCATCGGCCGATTCCGCAACACCCGGTCACTTCGGCGGCACCAGCCCGGCTTGTGACCCGGACCCATCTTTCACGCTTGAGGCAGGCTATCGGTTTACAGGACAACGAAATTCCGTCCGCCTGCACCATCGGGCCCGTCACCCAACGGGCACCAGGAAGAAAAAAGGCCACCCGAAGATGGCCTCGCTTCTCAAACAACCCAATGAAGGGTCATCCGATCAGAAGTTGTGCTTCAGACCGAAGTCGTAAGCAGCCTTCTGGGTG
>JAYUQJ010000155.1:0-4478 GCA_043756825.1 Betaproteobacteria bacterium
TCGCTGTGGCCCACTACCCGCACCACCGACGGCAGGATGGCCTGGTAGGCCGCGATCGCGGCAGAGTCCAGCGGCTGCTTGGCGATCGATTCGCGCAGCGCGGCGTCGATCTGCTCGATCGTCAAGGGCCGCTGCACACGCGCGGTCCAGGCCGGCCATCCGGCGATCAGCAGGCCGCCGAGGATGGCCAAGAACCACAGGCCCCGGTGGTGAAGGCGGGCCTGGCGTTGCAAGCGCTGGTAGGCGGTGAGCGGCAGGGCGGCCGGTGCGCTGCCGGCATCTGCGCCAGGGCTGTGGCCGTCGGGCTCAGGGCTGCTTGGCAGCGGCGGCCCAGCCTTGTCCGGGCCGGGCCCGACCGAGCGCTGCGGCGACTGGCTGTACAGCGATGAGCGCACCATCGTCACAGACTCCTTGGGCAGGCAAAGATCGACTGGAGTCACGGTATCACGCTCGGCCGGGCCTTGCGTCCCTCAGGGCAAGCTGACGGGCGCGCCCGCCGGCGCTTTTGTAGCCGCGCACGGCATCATCGGGGCATGCGCTGGATCGACACCCACTGCCACCTGGACGCGCCCGAGTTCGACCCCGACCGCGCCGCTGTGCTGGCGCGGGCGCAGGCGGCCGGCGTTGCCCTGCTGGTCTTGCCGGCGGTGATGGCCGCGCACTTCGACAGCGTGCGCGGCCTGGCCCATCAGCACGGCCAGGCTTATGCGCTGGGCATCCACCCGCTGTATGTGGACCGGTCTGACGACGCCGATCTGGACCGCCTGGCCGATGCGCTAAGCCGCCACCGTGACGACCCGCGGCTGGTGGCGGTGGGCGAGATCGGCCTGGACCACTTCGTGCCCGGGCTGGACCCGGCGCGCCAGGCCCGGTTCTACCGGGCCCAGCTGCAGCTGGCGCGTGACGCCGGCCTGCCGGTGATCCTGCATGTGCGGCGCTCGGCCGATGCCCTGCTGGCAGGATTGCGCCGCTGCCCGGTGGCCGGGGGCATCGTCCATGCCTTCAACGGCAGCGCGGTGCAGGCCGGGCAGTTCACCGACTGGGGCCTGCGGCTGGGTTTCGGCGGCACCTTGAGCTTTGAGCGGGCCTTGCAGATCCGTCGCCTGGCGGCCAGCCTGCCCGAGACTGCGCTGGTGCTGGAGACCGACGCCCCGGACATCCCGCCGCAATGGCTTTACCGCAGCGCAGCCGAGCGCGCCGCCGGCGCCAGCAGCCGCAATGAACCGGCCGAGTTGCCGCGCATCGCCATGCACCTGGCCCGGCTGCGCGGCTGGACGGCGGCACAGACCGCCGCCCAGACGGCGGCCAATGCCTGTGCGGCCCTGCCGCGCCTGGCCGCGCTGTGGGCGCCCGAGACCGTGCCCGAGGCGGCTCAGCGGCTGCGCGGGGCCAGTGGCGTGTCGGGCACCGGGTAGCCTGCAGTGCCGAAGGTGGCCGCCACCGCCTTGTGGGTGTCGAAATAGACCTGCCAGTAATGGTTGTTGTGGGTGTAGGGCCGCACGCACAACAACGGGCCCTCGGCGGTGAACTGCAGGATCTCGATCTCGGGCGCCGGGTGGGCGGCCACGTGGGGGATCTGCACGATGGCGGCCTTGAGCCGGGCGATGGCGTCGAGCGCATCGACGCTGTTGGCCACCTTGGCGGCGCAGTCGACCCGGCGCACCGGCAGCGTGGTGTAGTTGTGGATGCTGTCGCCAAACACCTTGTTGTTGCCGACGATGGTCAGCACGTTGTCGGGCGTGATCAAGGTGGTACCGAACAGGCCGATCTCGTGCACCGTGCCGGTGATGCCGCCAGCCTGCACGAAATCCCCTACCTTGAAGGGCCGCAGCACCTGCATGAACACGCCCGCCGCAAAGTGCGCCAGCAGCCCGCCCCAGGCAGTGCCGATGGCCAGGCCGGCACCCGCCAACAGGGCCACGAAGGACGTGGTCTTGACGCCGAAGATGTCCAGGATGGCCAGCACCAGCACAATATTCAGCAGCACCCCCAGGATGGAGCGGAGGTAGGCGGCCAGGGTCGCGTCGACCCGTCGGCCGCGTTCGAGCAGTGCACCAAAGCCGCGCAGCACCAGGCCGATCAGCCAGCGGCCGATGATCCAGGCGGCCAGCGCGGCCACGATCTTCAGCGCGAAATCGGCACCCTCGGTGCTGAGAAAATCAGCGACAACTTCGATATTCATGTGAGTCGCTCCACCAGGATGCAAGGATGAAAGATCGGATGTTCACAGAAGTGGCCGGTGCCGGCGATCCCCAACTACGATCCGGGGCGCGCCTGACCGGTCTGGCGCCGGTGGTGTCGCCGGCCACCCGGCTGTTGCTGCTGGGCAGTTTCCCGGGCCGGGCATCGCTGGCTGCACAGCAGTACTACGGCCATCCGCGCAACCAGTTCTGGTCGATCCTGGCGGCCTTGTGGGGCCAGGATCTGCCGGCGCTGCCCTACACCCTGCGCCTGGCGGCGATGCAGGCGCGCGGCCTGGGGCTGTGGGATGTGTACGCCAGCTGCCTGCGCGAAGGCAGCCTGGACAGCGCCATCCGGGCCGCCGAGCCGAACGACCTGGCAGGGTTGGCGCGCGGCCTGCCCGGGCTGCAGGCGTTGGCCCACAACGGCAGCGAGTCGGCGCGGGCGATGCGCGTCACGCGCACGCTGGGCTTGCCGGTGTACCGGCTGCCGTCCACCAGCCCGGCCCATGCCAGCTGGTCGTTCGAGCGCAAGTGCGCCTGCTGGGCCGAGGTGCTGGGCAGACACGGCATGATGCCCACCGCATGAACCGCAAACGACAGCAGACGACGCTTGCCGGTGCCACGCTGAGCGAGTTTGACGGGGTGCGCTACCTGCACCTGGGCACCCCATGGGTGCAGGGTGCGATGCGCATCCGTGCCCCGCGCAAGCTGGAGCTGGCCTATGTCCAGCGCATGATGGTGTGGCTGCTGTTCAAGCCCACGGCGGCGCTGGACAGCGGCCGGGCGGTGCAGCTGGGCCTGGGCGCGGCCGCGCTGACCCGCTTCAGCCACCAGGTGATGCGCTGGCACACCACGGCCGTGGAGATCAACCCCACCGTGGTGCAGGCCTGCAGGCTGTGGTTTGCGCTGCCCGCCGACGACGCCCGCCTGCAGGTGGTGGAGGCCGACGCTGGCACCTGGGTGCAGCAGGCCGCCCGACGGCAGACCGCCGATGCCTTGTGCGTTGATCTCTACGACCATGAGGCCGCCGCACCGGTGCTGGACGACGCGGCCTTCTATGCCGCCTGCCATGGCCTGTTGGCGCCGGGCGGGGTGATGACCGTCAACCTGTTCGGCCGCAATGCCAGTTTCGAGCGCAGCGCGGCCCGGGTGGCGTCGGCTTTTGGCAGCGACCAGGTCTGGCAGCTGGTGCCCACCGAGGAGGGCAACACCGTGCTGGTGGGCGGCCGCGAGGTGGTGGTGCCCGACCGCGAGACGCTGACCGCCCGCGCCGAGGCCATCGAGGCACGCTTCGGCTTGCCGGCGCGCAAATGGCTGCGCATGGTGCGGCCCTACCGTCCGGCGGCCTGACCGCGCGCGCCGGTGGTCGGCGCCGGCGTCAATCGCCGCTGCGCGGCCCGAGCTTGCCGCGCAGGGCCTTGACCTGGCCGCGCTGCACCTTGCCCTCGACCCGGCGGCGCTGCGAGGCCCGGGTGGGCTTGGTGGCGCGGCGGGCCACGGCCACATGGGCGGCGTCTTCGATCAGTGCGCGCAGCCGGTCCATGGCGTCTTGTCGGTTGCGGTCCAGACTGCGGTGGTCCTGGGCCTTGATCACCACCACACCGTCACCGCTGATGCGCTGATCGCGCCAGGCCAGCAGCCTGGCCTTCACCGGGTCGGGCAGGCTGCTGGCGGCGATGTCGTAGCGCAGGTGCACCGCATTGCTGACCTTGTTGATGTTCTGCCCGCCCGCGCCCTGGGCCCGGATCGCGCTGAATTCGATTTCCTCCTCGCGTGGGTGGCCGAGCAGGCCGGCGTCGGCTGGCATCATCGGGGGCTGATCTTGAAGCGGGGAGCAAGCATGTTCGGCGTGGCGGACTACGGTGCCTTCGTGGTGGCGGTGATTGTGTTCCTGGCGATCCCCGGGCCCGGCAATCTGGTGCTGCTCACGGCGACCGGCAAGGGCGGCGTGCGGGGCGGCATGGCGGCCACGCTGGGGGTGATCGCCGGCGACCAGGTGCTGATGTGGCTGGCGGTGGCCGGCGTGGCCACGCTGCTGACCACGTCGCCGCGCCTGTTCACGGCGGTGCAATGGCTGGGCGCGGCCTATCTGGCGTGGATGGGCTGGCGCATGATCTTCGCCCAGGCGGGCGACGCGCCGGTGCTCAAGATCCGTGCCGGCCAGTACTTTCGCCAGGCCCTGTTGATCACGCTGCTCAACCCCAAGGCCATCATGTTTTACATGGCGTTCTTTCCGCTCTTCGTTGACCCGGCGCGGCATCAGGGCTTCGTCACCTTCGGCGTGATGGCGCTCAC
>JAYUQJ010000156.1:0-4471 GCA_043756825.1 Betaproteobacteria bacterium
CCACGATGACGAGTGCGATTTCGCCATGCAAAATGTGGCATGCTCGATGCCACCATGACACTGCCCAAGAAAGACATCGGCACACCCGCCATTCAGGTGCTGGAGCGCATGTTTTCGCTGCTGGACGCGCTGGCCGACCACCAGGACCCGGTCTCGCTCAAGACGCTGAGCGAACGCACCGGCCTGCACCCGTCCACCGCCCACCGCATCCTGAATGACCTGGCCATCGGCCGGCTGGTGGATCGGCCGGAGGCCGGCAACTACCGTCTCGGCATGCGCCTGCTCGAATTGGGCAATCTGGTGAAGGCCAGACTGGACGTGCGCGATGCGGCGATCGCGCCGATGCGCGAACTGCACAAGTTCACCCACCAGGCCGTGAACCTGTCGGTACGCCAGGGCGACGAGATCGTCTACATCGAGCGCAGCTACAGCGAACGCTCGGGCATGCAGGTGGTGCGCGCCGTCGGCGGCCGGGCGCCATTGCACCTGACCTCGGTGGGCAAGCTGTTCCTGGCCCATGACGACCCGGCCAGGGTGCGCGCCTATGCCGCGCGCACCGGTTTGTCGGGCCACACCCGCAACAGCATCACCGACATCGCGGCGCTGGAGCGCGAACTGACGCTGGTGCGCCAGCAATCGATGGCCCGGGACAATGAGGAATTGGAGTTGGGCGTGCGCTGCATCGCCGCCTGCATCTTCGACGACCAGAACCGGCTGGTCGCCGGACTGTCGATCTCGGCGCCGGCAGACCGGCTGGAAGAGAGCTGGGCCGAACGTGTCAAGTCGACCGCAGCCGTGATCTCAGGCGCACTGGGCTACCACGGCACCTGAACCAGGCCCGCGTTGCAGGCCTGGCCGGGACGACTGCGCAGCGAAGCTCAGACGGGGGGCTGCCCCAGGCGCAGGCCAGCACCGTTGTCGGCAAGCCAGCGGCGGATGCGCTCAGCATCACCCAGCCGCGAATACTTGCCCGTGGAGTCCAGCAACACCATGATCAGTTTGCGCCCGGCCAGCTGGGCCTGCATCACCAGGCACCGACCTGCCTCGGAGATGTAGCCGGTTTTCTGCAATCCGATCTCCCATTGCGGGTTGAGCACCAGTCGGTTGGTGGTGTGGAACTGCATAATGCGGTGGCCCACCGCCACCTGGGCCTCGGGTGAGGTCGAGAGCTCGCGCAGCAAGGGCACCTTGTGCGCTGCCCGCACCAACACGGCCAGGTCGTGGGCGCTGGACTGGTTCTGGCTTGAAAGCCCCGTCGGCTCGACATAGTGGGTGTCACGCATGCCCAGCGCCTGCGCCTTCCGGTTCATCGCCGCCACGAAGGCCGCCATGCCGCCCGGAAAATGCCGGCCCAGGGCATTGGCGGCCCGGTTCTCGGACGACATCAAGGCCAGGTGCATCATCTCGCCGCGGGTCAGCTGCGTGCCGGGCGACAGGCGTGAACGGCTGCCTTTTTCAGTGTCGATGTCGTCCTGCGAGACGGTAAGCACCTCGTCGAGCGCCAGGCCGGCATCGCTGACCACCAGGCCGGTCATCAGCTTGGTGATGGATGCGATCGGCAGCACTGCACCGGGGTTCTTAGAAAACAGGACCTCGTTGGTGTCCTGGTCGATGACCAGGGCCACGCTGGACTTCAGGGCCAGGGCATCGAAGCCCGCGTGCAGACCTTGCAACTGGCCGAAACTGGCGCGTGCCGGGGCTTCGGCCAGCGCTGCCACGCGGCGTTGCCCACGCTGCTTGAATGTGCGCTTGACACCGCCCGACACGCCCTTGCCGGCGTGCGCCACCACCTGTGAGGTCGGCTTCTTGCGCACCGCCGCCGCCGCCGGTGCAGCCAGCGCTGCGGCCAGCACAACGATCAAGCCCAGCAGCAGCGGTGACAGTGAGCGGTTATTCATGGCGGCGCAAGATTTTCAAGGGAAGCGTTCAGTGTAGGCCACTGGAAAAACACATGCAAGATCAAAAACTTGCGTGAACTTGTTCAAGTGCCCCTTGCGCCGATGACTCAACCCTGCGCCGCCACCCTGTCCAGGTTGGCATGCAGCTTGTTCAACGCGGCCAGATAGGCCTTGGCCGAGGCCACAACGATGTCGGGATCAGCCCCCACACCGTTGACCACCCGGCCACCCAGTTGCAGCCGAACCGTCACCTCGCCCTGCGATTCTGTGCTGCCGCTGGTGATGGCATTGACCGAATACAGCATCAGTTCGGCGCCACTTTGCACCTTGGACTCGATCGCCTTCAAGCTGGCATCCACCGGCCCGTTGCCATCGCTTTCGGCGCTGTGCTCCAGTCCGCCTGCGGCGAACACCACCGCCGCCTGCGGCCGCTCGCCGGTCTCGGAATGCTGCTTCAGCGACACCAGGCGGTAGTGCTCCTGCGCGCGGCTGACGCTCTCGTCACCGGCCAGCGCGATGATGTCCTCGTCAAAGATCTCGCTCTTGCGGTCGGCCAGATCCTTGAAACGGGCAAAGGCGGCATTGACCTCGCCTTCGCTGTCCATGTCTATGCCCAGTTCCTGCAGGCGCTGCTTGAAGGCATTGCGGCCCGACAGCTTGCCCAGCACGATCCGGTTGGCGGCCCAACCCACGTCCTCGGCCCGCATGATCTCGTAGGTATCGCGCGCCTTGAGCACACCGTCCTGGTGGATGCCGCTGGCATGGGCAAAGGCATTTGCGCCGACCACCGCCTTGTTCGGCTGCACCACGAAACCGGTGGTCTGGCTCACCATGCGCGAGGCCGCCACGATCTGCGAGGCGTCGATGCCCAGCGTCAGGCCGTAGTAGTCTCGTCGGGTCTTGACCGCCATCACCACCTCTTCGAGCGAGCAGTTGCCGGCGCGCTCACCCAGGCCGTTGATAGTGCATTCCACCTGCCGGGCGCCACCGATCATCACCCCGGCCAGCGAATTGGCCACCGCCATGCCCAGATCGTTGTGGCAATGCACCGACCAGATCGCCTTGTCCGAGTTGGGGATGCGTTCACGCAGGTTGCGGATGAACTGACCGTACAGCTCGGGCACTGCATAGCCCACGGTGTCGGGGATGTTCAGTGTGGTGGCGCCCTCCTTGATCACCGCTTCGAGTACCCGGCAGAGGAAGTCGGGGTCCGAGCGGTAGCCGTCTTCGGGGCTGAACTCGATGTCGCCGCAGAGGTTTCGCGCGAAGCGCACCGACAACCTGGCTTGCTCGAACACCTCGTCGGGTGTCATGCGCAGCTTCTTCTCCATGTGCAGGGCACTGGTGGCGATGAAAGTGTGGATGCGCGAGCGCCGGGCACCGGCCAGCGCCTCGGCCGCGCGCGCGATGTCGCGGTCATTGGCCCGCGCCAGCGAGCAGACCACCGATTCGGTGATGTGGCTGGCGATCGACTTCACCGCTTCGAAGTCGCCATTGCTGGACGCGGCAAAACCGGCCTCGATCACATCGACGCGCAGCCGCTCCAGCTGGCGTGCGATGCGCAACTTTTCGTCACGGTTCATCGAGGCGCCGGGCGATTGCTCGCCGTCGCGCAGGGTGGTGTCGAAGATGATCAGTTGTTCGGCCATGGCGGTTCCCGGATGGTTTTTCAGCTGGAGCGGGTGTCGGTGCTGTCTGCGGTCCTGGCGTCAGGCCTCGACCGGCGCAGGGCGGTCCACCAGCCCCAGGGCCAGGCCGCTGCGCAGCAGGCCAGAGACCACGGCCTTCATCGACGCCGTGATGATGCTGTGGTCCATGCCCACGCCAAACAGCGCCGGAGTGTCGCCGAAACGCAGCGACAAATAGCTGACCGCGCGGGCCTGGGCACCGGCACCGATGGCATGCTGATGCAGGTCCAGCACCGCAATCGCCAGGCCGGTGGCGTGCTGCAGGCCGTCGACAAAGGCCTCCAGCGGGCCCTGGCCCCGGCCCTCGATGGCCAGGGTCTGCTCGCCGATGCGCACGCGCACGCGCAACCGCACCCGACCGTCGTCCTGCTCATCGATGTGTTGGTGGTCGATGCGCAGTGGCCCGTCGCCCAGGTGGTAGGCCTCTTCAAACAAGGCCCAGATATCGGCCGCCGTCAGCTCCTTGCCCTGCACGTCCATCACCGCCTGCACCGAGGACGAGAACTCGATCTGCAAGCGCCGGGGCAACTCCAGCCCGTAGCTGCTCTCCAGCAGGTAGGCAATGCCACCCTTGCCCGACTGGCTGTTGACCCGGATCACCGCGTCGTAGCTGCGGCCCAGGTCCTTGGGGTCGATGGGCAGGTAGGGCATGTCCCAGAGATCGCCCTCGCGCCGGGCCGCGAACGCCTTCTTGATCGCATCCTGGTGCGAGCCCGAGAACGAGGTGTAAACCAGGTCGCCCACATAGGGATGGCGCGGGTGCACCGGCAACTGGTTGCAATGCTCCACGGTGCGGCGGATGGCGTCGATGTCACTGAAGTCCAGCCCCGGGCGCACGCCCTGGGTGTAGAGGTTGAGCGCGATATTGACCAGGTCGACATTGCC
>JAYUQJ010000157.1:0-12934 GCA_043756825.1 Betaproteobacteria bacterium
CGCTGGGCAGCGGTGATTGCAGGGCGACTCGCAGGTCGGGCGTATTCAATATCCAGTTGGCCGCCAAGCAGCCCAGTGAGCGGCCCGCGCCCCTGGGTATGCTGATCGCCATGCCCTGTGCCGCGCCGCCTTTCACCCTGGTCTTGGCCGACCCCTGGCTGCTGGTGGTCGACAAGCCCGCCGGCCTGCTGTGTGTGCCGGGCCGGGGCCCCGACAAGGCCGATTGCCTGGCCAGCCGGGTGGCCGTGCAATGGCCCGACGCGCGGATAGTGCACCGGCTGGACATGGCCAGCTCCGGGCTGGTGGTCTTTGCGCGCGGCGCGGCGATGCAGCGGGCGCTGTCCATCGCCTTCGCCGAGCGCCGGGTACACAAGCGCTATGTCGCGGTGGTGGCCGGCGCGATGGCTGGCGAACAAGGCCAGATCGATCTGCCACTGGCCGCCGACTGGCCTAGGCGGCCACGCCAGCGAGTGGACCTTCAGGACGGCAAGCCGTCGCTGACCCACTGGCAGGTGCTGCAGCGCGACGCCGTTGCCGGCACCACCCGCCTGGACCTGCGCCCGGTGACCGGCCGCACCCACCAGCTGCGCCTGCACCTGGCTGCGGTCGGCCACCCCATCCTGGGCGACGCGCTCTACGCCGATCCGGCCTGGGCCGCAGCGTCGCCCCGGCTGCTGCTGCATGCCAGCGACCTGGCCGTCGAGGCCCTGGCCGGCCCGGACGGGCCGACGCCTGCCTGGAAATTGCACAGCCCGCCACCGTTCTGATGCGGTCGGTCGCGGCCCGGCCGGGGCCAGGCGCAGGTCGGGCAATCACCAGGCTGGCCGGCAGGTGGTCTGCGCCTCAGAGGGTGTTGACGACATGAATGGCACCCGCGTGAGGCCCCAAGACGGGGCAAATCTGGGCGCAAAGCACAGGCGGGCTGCAGGCCCGGCGCGCATTTGCGAAGGCGGGACGGCCCGTTTTGAGGCCTCACCCTTCGGGCCGGGCGGCCAAGGGCGCAGGGGAGCGTTAATTTCGTCAACACCCTCTCAGCGCGGCACAAAGAAGGTCGACCGCTCGCGCTGCACTGCGGTGCCTGCGCTGCCGTCCGGCCCCAGCAGCGTCACCTCGAACACCACCGGCGCCGCCTGTCCGCGCAGCGCCTGGGCCGGCGCCGCCGGCAGTTGCAGGCTCAGCACCAGGGATTCGATACCTGCCGGGGCCACCTGCAGGTCGGGCGCGGCCAGGCGCAGGCCGGCGATGCCGCTGACGGCAAAGCGGTAGACCTGGGGCAGCTCGGTGCGGTTCATCACCTGCAGGCGGTAGACGTTCTCGGTGTCGCCCTCACCGACGCTGCGCCCCAGGCTGCTGCGGTCCTTGATCACGTCCACCTGGAACGGGCTGCGCAGGGCCACGCTGACGGCGAAAGCCAGGCTGGTGGCGGCCAGCACCGCGCCGTAGATCAGCACCCGCGGACGCAGCGCACGCTTGAACATCTGCAGGCGGCTCCAGCCCTGCTGCACGCCGTTCTCGGTGGAGTAGCGGATCAGCCCGCGCGGGTAGGCCATCTTGTCCATCACGTCGTTGCAGACATCGATGCAAGCGGCGCAGCCTATGCACTCGTTCTGCAGGCCGTTGCGGATGTCGATGCCGGTGGGGCAGACCTGCACGCACAGGGTGCAGTCGATGCAGTCGCCCTTGCCCTGGGCCGCGGCGGGCGCCTTGCGCGAGCGTGAGCCGCGCGGCTCGCCGCGCGCCGCGTCGTAGCTGATGATCAGCGAATCGCGATCGATCAACGCGCTCTGGAAGCGGGCGTAGGGGCAGATGTACTTGCACATCTGCTCGCGCAGATAGCCGGCATTGCCGTAGGTTGCAGCACCGTAGAACAGCACCCAGAAACTGTTCCAGGGCGACACGCTGAAGCTGAGCACGGCCTGGGCCAGCTCCCGGATCGGCGTGAAATAGCCGACGAAGCTGAAGCCCGTGAACAGCCCGATGGCCAGCCAGGCAGCCTGCTTGCCGCCCTTGCGCAACAGCTTGGCCGGGCCCCAGGGCGCCTGGTCCAGGCGCATGCGGGCAATCCGGTCACCCTCGATCCGGCGCTCCACCCACATGAAGATCTCGGTGTAGACGGTCTGCGGGCAGGTGTAGCCGCACCAAAGGCGGCCGGCCACGGCGGTGAAGAAGAACAGCGCCAACGCCGAGATCACCAGCAGCGCGGCCAGGAAGATCAGGTCCTGCGGGTAGAGCACCAGCCCCAGGATGTAGAAGCGCTGGGCCTCCAGATCGAACAGCAGAGCCTGGCGCCCGCCCCATTGCAACCAGGGCATGCCGTAGAAGAACAGCTGGGTCAACCAGACGAAAACCCAGCGCCAGGCCGCAAACCAGCCCTTGACCGAGCGCACATAGATGTCGGGCTGCTTCTGGTACATCGACGCCAGCTGCGCGCCAGCGTCCTGGGGGTCGTCGGCGGGCAGGGCCCGGATCGGAATGATGGTCATGAGTCAAGCGGCGGCGCACAGCTTTGACGGTGCCGGATGCGGCTGAGTATGGGGCCGGTCAGCCGTCCTTGCCGTCCAGCCGCGAGGCCAGCAGCCAGGGCGCCAACACCCACAGGATGAGGCCAAAGGCCGCAGCCCAGGCGCCAGCGGCCAGCACCAGGGCCGCTGTCCACCCGGGCGTCGGCAGCAGCGGCATCAGCACCCGCAGCGCTGCTGCGCCCAGCACCAGGCCATAGGCGGCCACTTCCAGCGCGCCCGCGTGCAGCGGCCTGCCCGTGTCGCCACGCGCTGTGCGGGTGATCATGCCGATCACCAGCCCCCCGGTGGCGCCCACAGCCAGGGCGTGCAGACCGGCAGATGCGGCGATCCAGTCCATCTGGGCCAGCCCCAGCAGGGCCAGACCCATCGGCACCCAGGCGTAGGCGGCATGCAGCACCCAAAGGATGGGCCGGCGCCGGGTTCGCCAGGGCTGCCAGGCCAACAGGCGCCCGGCGTGCAGCAGCGCGGCCGCCCCCAGGGCCAGCGCGGTGACCAGGCCAGGCGGCGCCAGCACCCACAGCGCCAGGCCGATCGCGGTGGTCCCCAGCGTGGCGGCCTCGACCCAGCGCGGCACCTGCAGCCGCAGGCCCGGCAGTGCAGCCAGGGTGAAGGCCGGAATCACACGCCCTGCCATCACGCACTCGATCATCACGATCAGCGCCAGGCCGGCATGCAGGGGCCGCAAGGGCGGCAGGTCGACCAGGCCCAGTACCGCTGCATGGAACAGCGCATTGGCCGCCGCCATCAAGGCCAGCAGCCCGACCAGCGGCAGGCTGCGGTGCTTGCCGGCGCGCAGCAGCCGGTCGGTCAGCAGCGCCGCCACCAGCGGCAGCAGCGCCAGGTCCAGCGCTGCATGCAGGGCCTGGGGCCCGAGCAGGGCTGTCACCCGTGCGGCCAGCCACAGCAGCGCCAGCAGCACCAGCAGCGGGCCGCGTGGCGTGGCCAGCCCGGTCCAGGCCTTGCCGGCGGTGAGCAGGTAACCCACGATCACCGCCGCCGCGAAGCCGAAAAGCATCTCGTGCGCATGCCACAACAAAGGCGCCACTGGCAGGCTCAGCGGCAGGTCGCCGAGCAGCATTGCCACCCACAGCGGCACCGCCAGGGCGCCGAACAGCGCCGCCCCGAGGTAAAAGGGGCGAAAGCCTGGGAGCATGGGCGGCAGAAGGCCAGGCCCGCGTTGGGCCCGATTGAGGGCCCAG
This sequence comes from Betaproteobacteria bacterium, assembly GCA_043756825.1. Classification (GTDB taxonomy): domain Bacteria; phylum Pseudomonadota; class Gammaproteobacteria; order Burkholderiales; family Burkholderiaceae_C; genus Pseudaquabacterium. Next base: position 3,722 of record JAYUQJ010000157.1, read on the forward strand.
TCTAGGCGCGGCGCGCAGCCCGGACTGTACGCCCGGGCAAGCGATGCAACGACGCATGGGCCCTCAATCGGGCCCAACCCGAAGGGTCGAGGCGATTCGCGGCGTCTGGCGGCGTTGCCCGCTCGTTGCAGGGGGCCGGCCATGCGCCTCGCGGGCGCCTTGCCAGTCACCGCGACTCGCCTCGGCGCGGGCCTGGCCTTCTGCCGCCCACGCTCCTAGCCGCCACAGTGGCCAACCGTGCAGCACCGATCGGCCCGGCACGGGTGTCGGTTCGGCCAGCACGAGGGCGATCCCAATGCCGCGCCGAGGGCTTGCGCCGGTGGGTCGGGGGGCGGGCGGGGCATGCTCACAGGCGTGCCAATTTCGTGTTGAGCGCCGCCGTTGGCGCGCTGAGGGGCGGCCCATCATGTCGCTGCGGCAGTACGGCGGACCGGTGGAATAAAGATGCATCTAAAATGCATGTTAACCACCCAAACGATCAAAAGCAATATACTGCATGCATCTTCAAGAGCCTTGCGATGCGCCTGTCCGAGTACACCGACTACACCCTGCGCGTGCTGATGTACTGTGCCGCCAGCCGGCCGCAGTGGGTCACCATCGGCGCGATCGCCGAGCACCACGGCCTGTCGAAGAACCACCTGATGAAGATCGTCAACGACCTGGCGCATCAGGGCCTGGTCGAGACCAGCCGCGGACGCGGCGGTGGCCTGCGCCTGCTGCAGGACCCGGCCGAGGTCCGCATCGGTGCGGTGATCCGGGCCTCGGAAACCGACTTCCGCCTGGTCGAATGCTTCGACGCCAGCACCAATGCCTGTGGCCTTGCGCCCGACTGCCGCCTGAAACACCTGCTGGAGGAGGCGCTGCGGGCCTACTTCCGCGCGCTGGACAGCGCCACGCTGGCCGACCTCGTCCGACCCGGCGCCGCAGCACCGGGTGTCTGGCCCGGCCTGGCGCCGGTGGCCCTGCCGCAGGGCCGCGCCCGCCGCTGAGCCCCGCCTATCATCGCGGCATGCCCGCCGCACCCGCCCGCCCGAGCGCCTTGTCCAGCCTCGGCCGGGCTGGCCTGGACTGGATCACCAGCTGGTGGCAGGTGCTGCACCTGGGCGCGGTGCTGCTGGTGCTGGCGTTGACACCGACCACCCATGCCCAGGCCGGCAATCGCCAGGCCCTGGCGCGCCAGCTCTACACCGGTGTTGCCCCCATCGTGCTGGGCTACAGCGTGGTCTCGGCGCTGCTCAGCCTGATGGTGATCCGGATCGTGGTGGTCACCTCGCTGAGCTACGGACTGTCCCAGTACGCGCTCGAAATGGTGGTCCGGGTGCTGGTGCTCGAGTTGATCCCGCTCGCCGCCGCACTGTTTGCGGCGCTGCGCGTATCCATACCCCAGGGCGCCGAGGTGCTGCGCATGCGCAGGCGTGGCGAGTTCGACGCCCTGGTTCTCGCCGGGATCGACCCGCTCACCCGCGAGGTGCTGCCCCGGGTGATCGCGGCGATGTTCTCGGTGGCGATGCTGGCCGCAGTCAGCGGGGTGATCACGCTGCTGCTGGCCTACCTGTCGGTGCATGGCTTCACGCTGGGCGGCTTCGAGCGCTACACCCGCACGGTCGGCCGGGTGTTCAGCCCGGCGGTCAGCCTGATCCTGGTGCTGAAGGTGCTGCTGTCCAGCGCGGCGGTGGCGCTGATCCCGATGGCCGCCGCCCTGCAGGCCGGCCCGGGTGGGCGCAGCAACACCAGTGCCGCGCTGCAGGGCCTGGTGCGCATGCTGCTGGTGCTGCTGTTGATCGAGGCAGCCTCGCTGGCGGGCAACTACTATTGATCCCACCCGCCCAGCCGGCCCAGCCGCTCGATGACCGACCCCCAGCCCGCCCTGCCCCCGCCAGCAAGCCCGGTGCCCGCCGTGCCGGCCGACGGCCCCGGTCCGGCGGTCACCCAGCCGCTGGCGCCGGTGCGCCACCTCGAGTTCAAGGCCGCCGCCTTGCTGCTGCTGCTGCTGGCCCTGGTCTGCGGCGCCATCGGCTACCTGATGTATGCCCGCGGCATGTTCGAGGCCCACCAGCGCCTGGTCCTGGTGGCCGACGATTCCGAGGGCGTGGTGGTCGGCATGGACCTGACCTTTTCCGGATTCCCGATCGGCCGGGTGCGGGCCATCGAACTGTCCGCCGATGGCAATGCCCGCATCGTCATCGATGTGCCCCAGCGCGATGCCCGGTGGCTGCGCAGCAGCAGTGTCTTCACCCTGGTGCGCGGTCTGCTGGGCAACACCAATCTGCGCGCCTACAGCGGCCAGTTGAGCGACCCGCCGCTGGCCGACGGCGCCGAGCGCAAGGTACTGGTGGGCGACGCCACGGCCGAGATCCCCAAGCTGGTGGCCGCCGCCAAGGACCTGGTGCAGAACCTGGGCAGCCTCACCGCCACCGACGGCCCGTTGGCCACCAGCCTGCGCAATCTGCAGGTCGCCTCCGACACCTTGGCCGGCAAGCGGGGCGCGCTCGGCCTGTTGCTGGGCAACGAGGCCGATGCCAGCAAGCTGCTGGGTACGCTGGACCGCACGAATGCGATGCTGGCCGCTGCCACCGGGCTGCTGGGCAAGGCCGACGCGCTGGCCGGCAAGGTGGATGCCATCGCCGGCAAGGCCGACGCCCAGGTCTTCGGCCCCGACGGCCTGCTGCTCGATGCCCGGGCCACGGTGCAGCAGCTCAATGCCATGCTGGGCGAAGCACGCCTGTCGCTCAAGCGGGTGGACGGCCTGCTGGCCGAAGCCCAGGGGATTGCCGCCCAGGCCCGCATCGCCACCACCGACCTGGGGGCGCTGCGCACCGAGGTCGACGCCAGCCTGCGCAAAGTGCAGCAGTTGGTGGACGAAATCAACCGCAAGTGGCCGTTCACGCGCAATACCGAGGTGAAGCTGCCATGAAGGCATCGTCGGCCAGTTCCGGGGCGCCGCGCTGCGCCCTTGCCCTGCCGGCACTGGCCGCCGCCTGGGTGCTGGCCGCGTGCGCCAGCGCGCCGCCGCCGCCCGATTGGCAGCTCAACGCCCATGGATCACTGGACCGCGCGGTGGCCGCCTACCTGGCAGGCGACGGCCGGGTGGCCGAGACCGAGTTCGACCGCGCGCAGCGCGAGCTGTCGCGCACCGGCCGGGCCGACCTGCTGGCCCGGGCCGCGCTGCTGCGCTGCGCCGCGCAGGTGGCCAGCCTGGAGCTGAGCGCCTGCGCCGGCTTCGAGCCCTACCGCGCAGACGCGCCGGCCGCCGAACGCGCCTATGCCGCCTACTTGACCGGGCAGGCCGGTCAGGACCTGGCCCCGCTGCCACCGGCCCAGCAATCCGTGGCGGCGGCCGGCACGGGCGCTGATGCCGCGCTGGCGGCCATCGCCGACCCGGTCTCGCGCCTGGTGGCCGCCGGCGTGCTGCTGCAGGCCGGCCGCGCCAGCCCGGCCACGATCACGCTGGCGCTGGACACCGCGTCGGCCCAGGGTTGGCGGCGCCCGCTGCTGGCCTGGCTGGGCGTGGCGGCACAGCGCGCCGAGGCCGCTGGCGCCAGCGATGAGGCGGCCCGGCTGCGGCGGCGCATCGCCTGGGTGCAGGGCACGGCGGGCAGCCCAGCCCGCCCCTGAGGCTGGCCTCTCAAGCAGCCGCCGGTGCCCGCGCCAGCGGCGCCTCGCGGATCGGCAGGTGGACCAGCGCCGCGCCCACCGCCAGCAAGATGTCGATGGTCCAGACCAGGTCGTAGTTGCCGTTGGCCTCGAACACCTTGCCGCCCAGCCAGGCGCCCAGGAAGCCGCCCACCTGGTGGGACAGCATCACCAGACCGAACAGCGTGGCCATGTGGCGGGTGCCGAAGAACTTGGCCACCAGGCCGGCGGTGGGTGGCACGGTGGACAGGAAGGTCACCCCCATCGCGGCGGCAAACAGCAGCATCACCAGACCGGTCTTGGGCGCCAGCAGGAAGGCCAGCACGAACAGCGCACGCGCTGCGTAGATCAACGACAGCAGCGACTTGAACCGCCAGCGGCCCATCGCCCAGCCGATGGCCAGGCTGCCGACGATGTTGAACAGGCCCAGCATGGCCAGGGACCAGCCGGCGTATTCCAAGGGCAGGCCGCAGGCCGCCACCACGCCGGGCAGGTGGGTAGCCAGAAAGGCGACGTGGAAGCCGCAGACGAAGAAGCCCCCGGCCAGCAGCAGGAAGCTCGGGTGGCGCAGCGCCGCCCGCACGGCCTGGGCGGTGGATACCGGGGCAGTCGCCACGCCCCCGGGCGCTGCCGCTGCCGCTGCCGGCACGGGCGCACCGCGCAGCACCCAGGCCGCCGGCAGCGCCAGCAGCACCAGCAGGCCCAGCACCTGCATCGCGCTGCTCCAGCCCAGGCCGATCAGCAGTGCACCGGCCACCGGCGCCATCACGAACTGCCCGGCCGACCCGCCGGCATTGACGATGCTGGTGGCCATGGCGCGCCGCTCGGGCGGGATCAGCCGCATCGTGGTGGCCATCAGCACCGCCGGCCCGGCCATGCCGGCGCCGCCCGCGGCCAGCACGCCGATGGCCAAGATCAGCCCCGCCGTGCTGGTCATGTAGGGGGTGATCACCGTGCCCAGGGCCACCAGTGCCACGCCGGTGGCCAGCACCCGGCCGGCGCCCAGCTTGTCGGCCAGCGCGCCGGCAAAAGGCTGGGTCAGGCCCCACCACAGTTGGCCAAAGGCAAAGGCCAGGCTGATTTGCCCCAAGCCCAGGCCGGTGGCGGTGTTGAGCGGGCCCAGGAACAGGCCCATGCTCTGGCGCGTGCCCATCGTCACGGCAAAGGTGCCGGCGGCGGCCAGCAGCACCAGCCAGACGGCCCAGGGGCGGGTGGACACAGTCGGCGCAGCGGCGGGCTCACTCATCGGCGCTGTCTCCAGGCAGGGGTGCCAGCAGCGCCAGCGATTGGTCGATCAGGACATGCAGGGCCCGCACCTGATCGACACCCAGCGCGTCGTTCAGGGCCTGCTGGGCCACCCGCCAGCGCTGCAAGGCTTCGACCCGCTTGGCCCGGCCGGCATCGGTCAGGCTGACCAGGCGGCTGCGGCCATCGGCCCCCTCGCCCTGCGCCACCCAGCCCGCCGCTACCAGGGGCTTCAGGTTGCGGGTGAGGGTGGACGCCTGCATGCCCATCGCCGCCGCCAGATCGCCGGGCCGGGCCGGTCCCAGCGACTGCAGGCTGGACAGCAAAGAGAACTGGGTGGTCTTCAGGCCGGCCTGCGCCATCTGCAGGTCATAGCGCTGGGAGACCCGCCGCGACAGTTGACGCAGCTTGAAGTGGGTGCAGCCCTGGGGTCGGACCGAGGCCCTGTCGGCACCCCCCGCAGGCACAGCCTGAATGGAAAGCGGAAGAACAGTCATTCAACAATTGTAGCTACAATTGTTGCAGATGCAATCGAATCCGTCGCCGACCTGGCCCTCCCCCTTTTCCACCCCCCTGACCGCCCGCCCCCCATGAATCCAAGCGCGTCCGCCGGCCCCCGTGCCCCCTCCACCTCCCCTGACACCACCACAGCCACCGCCGCCGCGTGGGCCGCACAACTGGCCGAGGTGAGCGCCACGATGACGGCCCGTGGCGCCCGTGCCGGCGTGGCCCGGCCCGAGCAGGTGGCCGGCCTGAGCGGGCTGCAGGTGATGCAGCTGATGCTGGCCGGCGATTTGCCCTACCCACATATCGCCGAGACGCTGGACTTCAGCCTGGTCGAGGTGGCGGTGGGTCGGGCGGTGTTCCAGGGTGCGCCGCAGCTCAAGCACTACAACCCACTGGGCTCGGTGCATGGCGGCTGGTACGCCACCCTGCTGGACTCGGCCCTGGGCTGCGCGGTGCACACCACGGTGCCGGCCGGCTATGGCTACACCACCGCCGAGCTGGGCATCAACATCGTGCGCGCAGCGTCCAGCACCACCGGCCCGCTGCGCGCCATCGGCCAGGTCCTCCACAGCGGCCGCCAGTTGGCCACGGCCGAGGCTCGCATCGTCGGGCCCGACGGCAAGCTGTATGCGCATGCCACCACCACTTGCCTGGTATTCCCGGCCAAGCCTCGTGAGGCAAGGGCCGGCCCGGCCTGACCGGCTCCGCTCGACCGGCTTGGCGCGCACCGCAGCCAGCGCGGCTGCCTGGCGCCCGGCCCCCACCCGGCCTGGGCCGGGCGGCGACGGCCCGGCCTATTGTTTTGCGCCCTCGCTCAGGCGGCGGCCCAGCGACACCACATAGGGCGCGGCGCGCGCCGCCAGCATCGGATCGGCCGAGGCCTCCACGCCCTTGGGCAGCACCATCGGGTTGTAGGTGATGGTCAGGCATGGGCCACTCGAATCGGGCGCCACCGACAGGATCGTCAGCCGGCCCAGGCTGACCTTCTTGCGGTCATCGGGCAGGGGGGTGACGGCGCTGTCGAGCTTGTCACCAGCCTGGGCCAGCTGCAGCATGAAGTCGAAGGCCACGCCCCCCGCTGCCACGCGCTGGCGCAGGTCGTCGAACAGGAAATCGCTGCCCTTGGCCTTGGCCTCGTCGTCACTCAGGCTCTGGCTGCCGCCGGCCGGCTCGAAAACCCACTTGCCCCACTGTTTGGCGCCCGCAGCGTTGACGAAGCCGAAGCCATGCACGCCCCAGTAATTGACCTTGCCAAAGCTGGCTGGCACCGGCTGGCTGGCGTAGTACTTGCCTTGCATCAACACCTCGGGGTTGGCGTCGGCAAAGGCCTTGACCTTGTCCGGATTGGGCTTCTTGGTCTCGGCATCGGGCGCCAGAGACTCCAGCCGGCCCAGAAACTGAACCGGCGAGGCCGCGCCGAACACCGGCGCCGAGATATTGCCCATCTGCCAGGTTTCGCCACCCGGCAGGTTGAACTGCAGCGCAAGGTTGCGCTGGCTGCGGACGTTGTCGGGCGCCTTGGGATTGCCGCTCCCTAGCGAGAAACGGGCGATCACCGGCACCGGTTTGCCACTGAAGGCCGATGCGGCCGACAAGGCACGGCCCTCGGCGCTGCCGACGAACTCAGCCGTGGCGCAGACCCCCCTTGGCACCCGATCGGCGAAAGCCGTCAAACTTGCCGCCGGCCCGCTCGAAAGCATCGACCAGCTTGCCGGGATCGACCTGGGCCATGGTCGACGGGGAGAGCGCAGCAAGGGCCAGGGCTGTGATGGCAGAAAAGACGGTGGGCTGGGCGGGTAGGCGTGTCATTGCGGGGGTCCGGTTGGGTTGGGTTGGGTTGGGATGGATCTGCGGGCAAGCGATCCCGGTCGCGCAGACGCAGTCGAGCCGGCGGCACCCAAACTTACAACGCCGCTCAATGCTCAGAGGGGCAACGCCAACAGGCTGCGCGCCAGCGCCTCTGCCACCTCGATGCCATCGACCCCGGCCGACATGATGCCGCCGGCATAGCCCGCACCCTCGCCGGCCGGGTAGAGGCCGCGCACGTTCTGGCTCTGCCGGTCCTTGCCCCGGGTGATGCGCAAGGGCGACGAGGTGCGGGTCTCCACGCCGGTGAGCACCGCGTCGGCCATGGCAAAGCCCGGGATCTGGCGCTCGAAGGCGGGCAGCGCCTCGCGGATGGCCTGCAGCGCCGCGTCGGGCAGGCTGCCGCGGCCGGGTTGGTTCAGATCGACCAGGCGCACGCCGGGCTGGTAGGACGGCAGCACATTGCCGAAGCTGCGGGCCAGGGCGGCGCCATGGCGGCCGGCGATGAAATCGCCCACCAGCTGGCCCGGCGCCTGGTAGTCGCCACCGCCGAGCTGGTAGGCGCGCGACTCCCAGAAGCGCTGAAACGCGATGCCGTCCAGCGGCGACACGCTGCCGCCGACGCCACCCTCCTGGCGATAGTCCTGGGGCGCGATGCCCACCACGATGCCGGCATTGGCATTGCGCTCGTTGCGCGAGTACTGGCTCATGCCGTTGGTCACCACCCGGCCGGGCTCGGACGTGGCCGCCACCACCGTGCCGCCCGGGCACATGCAGAAGCTGTAGACCGAGCGGCCGTTCCTGGCGTGGTGCACCAGCTTGTAGTCGGCCGCGCCCAGCAGCGGGTGGCCGGCGCCGGGCCCGAAGCGGGCCCTGTCGATCAGGCTTTGCGGGTGCTCGATGCGGAACCCGACCGAGAAGGGCTTGGCCTCCATGAACACGCCGCGCGCATGCAGCATCTCGAAGGTGTCTCGGGCGCTGTGGCCCAGGGCCAGCACCAGGTGGTCGGTGCGGATCGTCTCGCCGCTGGCCAGGGTGCAGCCGCGCACCTGCCCCCCCTCGATCAGCACATCGGCCAGGCGCTGGTTGAAGCGGATTTCGCCGCCCAGGGCCTCGATCTCGGCCCGCATCTTCTCGACCACGCCCACCAGCCGGAAAGTGCCGATATGGGGCTTGGCCACGTAGAGGATCTCTTCGGGCGCGCCGGCCTTGACGAACTCGGTCAGCACCTTGCGTGTCAGGTGGCGCGGATCGCTGATCTGGCTCCAGAGCTTGCCGTCCGAGAAGGTGCCGGCGCCGCCCTCGCCGAACTGCACATTGGATTCAGGCGTCAGCACGCCCTGGCGCCACAGGGCCCAGGTGTCCTTGGTGCGCTCGCGCACGGCCTTGCCACGCTCCAGCACGATGGGCTGCAGGCCCATCTGCGCCAACACCAGCGCGGCGAACAGGCCGCAGGGGCCGAAGCCGACGATCACCGGGCGCGGCTGCGCGGCCGACGGAAAGCCCGCGCCGGCCTGGCCGATGCAGCGGTAGCGGGTGTCGGGGCTGGGCCGGATCTGCGGGTCGGCCGCATGGCGGGCCAGCAGCGCGGCCTCGTCGACGCCCAGGGCCAGCCCGATGTCCAGCGTGTAGATCAGCTGGATCGCCGCCTTCTTGCGAGCGTCGTAGCTGCGCTTGAAGACCTCGATCTGCGCGACCTCGGCATCCTGCAGGCCCAGTCGACGCAGCACGCCAGCGCGCAAGGCCGGCTCGGCATGGTCCAGCGGCAGGCGCAGCTCGGTGATCCTCAGCATGCAGAACTCGGCTGCTTCAAACGCCCTCGCCCCGGCAAAACACCGGTGGCGAAGGCGATATCACCTTACCCACGGCCTCGCAGCGCTCGGCCGCTTCGCCAGGCATAAATGGTCCTCAGAACCATTTATGTCCGGGCTCAGAGACTGAGAGGATTTCGAGCGTGACCGAGCAACGCCACAAAACGTGCTCGATCTAGACGCAAAGCGCAGCCATAGCCCGGGCTATGGC
>JAYUQJ010000158.1:0-4454 GCA_043756825.1 Betaproteobacteria bacterium
AAGGTGGCTTTTTCGGCCGAGTTCGAAGGCCGCGCCACGCCGGCTATGGGGCGCTTCAGCGGGCGCCGCGAGTGGGAAGACTGCTATCACGGCTGGGACTTGGCCGATGCGATCAAGGACCTGGGTTTCGTGCGGCCCGACGGCAAGACCCTGATCTCGCAGCCGCATCTGCGCTTCGATGACAAGCACATGTGGACGCTTGACCATGTCAAGGGCTACACCCTGGGCAGCCCCCTGATCGGCTTCCGAGCGCTCACGCCTGAGGGGCGCGAGGCGGCGGCCATCGAGTACCGCAAGGGTTTCAAGATCAACTCGATCTGAAGCGTCGGCAGGCGGCCGGCAAGCACGTCGCTTGCCGGTCATCGTCGCCAGACCAAATCCAGCAAAGGCAGCGCATGTCCGAGAAAAAAATCCACAAAGTACGCTTTGAGCCAGTAGGCGTCGAGATGGATGTCGAGGAGGGTGAATGGGTGCTGGACGCAGCCTTTCGCCAGGGCATCGCCGTGCCCCACGGCTGCCGAGAGGGCCAGTGCAGCAGCTGCAAGTGTGTGCTGGTCGAAGGTGACCTGGAGGTGGTGGACTATTCCACCTTTGCCCTGGCCGACTACGAGCGTGACAGTGGCCACATCCTGCTGTGCCGCAGCTATGCCTTCAGTGACTTGACGATCGAGTTGCTGAACTACGACGAAGACCTGATGCGGCGGGCGATTGCGGTGAAAACCATAGGCGGTGTGCTTAGCGCTGTCACGCCGCTGACCCACGACATGCGGCTGCTCGAAGTGCAGATCGACCGGCCGCTCAAGTTCTGGGCCGGCCAGTTCGTCGAGATCGGGGTGCCCGGCGTTGGTGTAACCCGCAGCTATTCGATGGCCAGCACGCAGGGCACGCCGACGTTGTTGCAGTTCATCATCCGCAAATACCCGGATGGCGCCTTTTCATCGCTGATCGACACCCGCTTGACACCCGGTACGGCGCTGACGATCAAAGGCCCTTTTGGCAGCTGCTTTCGGCGCGAGGGCAAACCGGGACCGATGGTGCTGGTCGGCGGCGGCTCGGGCATGTCACCGTTGTGGTCCATCCTGCAGGATCACATCCAGAGCGGCGAGCAGCGACCGATCCGCTTCTTTTACGGTGCCCGAACCCGCAGTGACCTGTTCTACCTTGAGCAGTTTGCGGCGGTCGCCAGCCGGCTCACGGACTTCCAGTTCATCCCGGTGCTGTCGCAGGCGGCAGCCGGCGATGTCTGGTCCGGTGAGAGCGGTTTCGTGCACCAGGCGGTTGAACGCATCCTGGGCCAGCAAGCGTTGCCCGGGGAGATCGATGCCTATACCTGTGGGCCACCGCCCATGATTGACGCCGTGTTGCCGGTGCTGCAGCGCTTGGGGATCAAACCTGAGCACACTCATGTTGATAGATTTACCCCGGCCAGCGTCAGCCAGCCGGCCCCCGTCCACTGAACCCGAGGAGACAAATCATGACCACACCCACGACTGACTACGTACCGGTGAACTCAGGTGCTGCAGGTGCCGCCAAGTTCATTGGCTCTGACAGCCGCAAGTACAACTACTTCACCCCCAAGGGCCGCAAGGCAACCCACTACGAGGACATGACGCTGGATGTCCAGCCCGATCCCAAGCGATATCTGCTGCAGGACTGGATCATCAACTTCGCTGATGGCACACCCACCTATTCCGAAAAATGGACGGCCGCTCTGTCCAGCGACTGGCATGCCTACCGGGCCGTCGATGAGGAGTGGGAGCGCACCCACTACCAGCGCCAGTCCACCATCGAGGGCATGATCGCGCAGGCGGTCGAGAACGGTCGCCGTTCAGGCGCACCAAGCCGTTTTGACAAGGCATGGATCAAGGTGCTGGAGAAGCATCTGGGGGCTTACAAGCACGCCGAGTTTGGTCTGGGCACGTCGCTGATGCATGCCCAGCGCTATGGCTACACCCAGATGGTCAATTCGACCATCCTGACCAATTCTTCCTACAAGCTGCGCTTTGCCCAGGACTTGACGCTCTACTTGGGCGACATCGGCCTGGACATCGTCGGGTTTGATGCCGAGATCGGCAAAAAGCATTGGCTGGATGATCCTATCTGGCAGCCCACCCGCCAATTGATTGAGACCATTGGCGGCGCCACTGATTTCCTTGAGAAATACTTTGCCATCAACGTGGTGTTTGAACCGCTGGTCGGTGAGCTGTTTCGCAGCGGGTTTGTGATGCAGGCGGCGGCTTCGCAGAACGACTTCATCACGCCTACGGTGGTGTCATCCGCCGAGGGTGACTACCAGCGCAATCTGGCCAACACGGTCGAGATGCTGCACATGCTGGTCAGCGACACGGCGCATTCAGCGCACAACACAGCCTTGTTCAACCGCTGGATGGCCACCTATGGGGACCTGGCCGTGAATGCGGCCAAGAATCTGCAGCCGATCTGGTCCTTGCCGCACGTCAAGGTGGCGCAATTTGCCGACGCTTACGCCGTGGCTGTCGACCGCATGCGCAACATCGCCAGCCAGCTTGGCCTGCAGTTGCCGGCTTCCATCACCGCCTGAAACCCCCACTGACGAGGAGTCACCATGTCAAACATTGGCAACGACAACATCTTCAAGTCCTTCAAGGACCTGGAGTTCAAAGACACCGTCTCGCACCAGTGCGGCGTGACCATGAGCGACAGCGTCGAGGCGCGCGCCATCGCCGACCTGCTCGGGCGGCGGCCTGGCATCACCGTCACCTACATGCCGGCCATGATCCGCATCGATGGTGAGGGCAAGATCGTTTTCAAGATGAATGAGATCTCTGAAGAGCTGGGCTACGAGATGACGGCCTATCTCTTTGAAGTCTCAACCTCAACGCACTATGGTCGGATGGTGATGGTCGACGAGAACACCGTGGTGTTGTTCGGCGACATGAACGAAGCGATGTCCTACGTCGCCTACGCCTGAAGGGTCGCACACCATGTACACCACGGCATCCGGTGAAGAGATCTTCATCATTGACGGGCATACCCACAACTGGGACGCATCGAAGGCCAACCAGAAGAACGTGCATGGCGAGCAGTTCATCAACTGCTTTTATGCCTACCACTCCTTCTTGAGCCCGAAGGAGAAGCTTTGGTCACGCGAGAAGTTTGACTGCTACGGTGGCGAGCAGCTCTACCAGGATCTGTTTGTCGACGGTCCCGATGACATGGCGATCTTCCAGCCCACCTACCTGAAGGACTTCTACGTCAACGGTTTCAACACCACCGAGCAAAATGCGGTGCTGAAGGCCAAGTATCCGAACCGCTTCATTCTCAACGGTGCCTTTGACCCGCGTGATGGCGAGGCCGGGCTGGACGCCTTCGAGGCGCTGGTGGCCAAGCACAAGATCAAGGGGGTGAAGCTCTACACCGCTGAGTGGAGGGGCGATAGCCGCGGATACAAGCTCAGTGATCCTTGGGCCGAACGCTACCTGGCGCTGGCCGAGAAGCTGGGCGTCACCAACATCCACGTGCACAAAGGGCCGACCATCCTGCCGCTGGACCGCGATGCCTTCGACGTGGCCGATGTCGACATCGCGGCCACCAACTTCCAGGGCCTGAACTTCATCATCGAGCATTGCGGCCTGCCCAGGCTTGATGACTTCTGCTGGATCGCGACCCAGGAGACCAATGTCTATGGCGGCCTGGCGGTGGTGCTGCCCTTCATCCAAAAACAGCCGAAGTACTTCGCACATGTGATCTCGCAGCTGCTGATGTGGTTGGGGCCGGACAAGCTGCTGTATGGCAGTGACTATGGCATCTGGACGCCTGACTGGCTGGTGAATGCCTTCATGAACTTCGAGTTGCCGGCCGACCTGGCAGCCGAGACTGGTGCAGTGCTCGACCTGGAGGCCAAGAAGAAGATCCTGGGCCTGAACGCTGCGCGCCTGTACGGCGTGGACATTGCGGCCCAGAAGAAGCTGCTGGCCGAGGAACGCGCTGCGGTGTTAGCTTGAGCATCATGGCCGCTGATCGCGTCAAGCCCGACCGTGCGGCGCAGGTGCAGGCCTGCCTGGCAACGGTGATGGACCCGGAACTCGACGAGTCCGTCACCGAGCTGGGCTTCGTCACCCGTGTCGACTTGTCGGACGATGGTGCTGTGCTGGTCGGTTTTCGCCTGCCGACCTACTGGTGCGCCGCCAACTTCGCCTTCCTGATGGCCGACGACATGCGACGCGCGGTGCAGGCGCTGCCGTGGGTGACGCGGGTGCAGGTGCAGTTGCACGACCACATGTATGCCGAGGCGATCAACGACGGCGTGCGCGAAGGCGCTGGATTCCAGGCTGCCTTCGGCGCTGCGGCCGAAGACGGCCTGGAGGCATTGCGCCGCACCTTCGAGCTCAAGGCCTTTCAACGTCGCCAGGAGGCTTTGCTGGAGCACCTGCTCAAGATCGGTCACACGCCGGCACAGCTGGTTACGCTCGATC
>JAYUQJ010000159.1:0-4440 GCA_043756825.1 Betaproteobacteria bacterium
AAAAGGCGCTGTCGTCGTCTACGAATCGACCGTCTACCCCGGCGCCACCGAAGAAGTCTGCATCCCGGTGCTGGAGCGCGAATCGGGCCTGAAGTGGAAGCAGGATTTCTTCGTGGGCTATTCACCCGAGCGCATCAACCCCGGCGACAAGGAGCACACGCTCACCAGGATCCTCAAGATCGTGTCGGGCGACACGCCGCAGACCCTGGACCAGGTGGCGGCGCTGTACGAGCGCATCGTCGTGCCGGGCGTGTACCGCGCCAGCAGCATCAAGGCGGCCGAGGCCGCCAAGGTGATCGAAAACACCCAGCGCGACTTGAATATTGCGCTGATGAACGAGTTGGCCATCATCTTTGACAAGATGGGCATCGATACCAGCGAGGTGCTCGAGGCCGCGGGTACCAAATGGAATTTCCTGAAGTTCAAGCCCGGCCTGGTCGGGGGCCATTGCATCGGCGTCGACCCCTATTACCTGACCCACAAGGCCGACATGCTGGGCTACCACCCCCAGGTGATCCTGGCCGGCCGGCGCATCAACGACAGCATGGGCAAGTTCATTGCCGAGCAGACCATCAAGCAGATGATTGCCGCGGGCAGCGCCATCAAGGGTGCCAAGGTCAATGTGCTGGGCCTGACCTTCAAGGAAAATTGCGGTGATCTGCGCAACAGCAAGGTCATCGACATCATCAATGAGCTCAAGACCTATGGGGTCGAGATATTCGTCACCGATGCGCAGGCCGAGGCCGACGAGGCGCTGCACGAGTATGGAGTGCGCTTGTTGCCGCTGACCGATCTGCCACGCGCCGATGCCGTGGTGGCTGCGGTGGCGCACCGGGAATACGCGGCGCTGAGCCTGGACGAGATTGGCAGCCGATTGATCGACGGCGGGGCTTTCATCGACGTCAAGGCGGCCTTCGACGGCCCCGCCCTGCAGGCCAGGGGTTATCGCGTCTGGCGCCTTTGAGCTTGCTGGCGCGGCGCAGCGCGGCCTGGCCGGGCCAGGCGGCTGCCCATTCGCCCCCGTGCTAGACCTCCCGGCAAATGCTGTTCACCACTGCGCCCTTCCTGCTGTTGTTCCTGCCGATCACCCTGGCAGGGTATTTCGTGTTGGGCCGCTGGCTGCCCCGGCACGCCGCCACCTGGCTTTTTGTGGCCTCGCTGTTTTTTTATGGCTACTGGATGCCGCTGTTCGTCGGGCTGTTGCTGGTGTCCATCACCTTCAATTACCTGGTGGCCCAGCGCATGGTCGGCCAATTGCGCCGCGGCCGGGGTTCAGGGGCCAAGCAGTGGCTTTGGCTGGGGCTGGCGCTGAATTTGGCCTTGCTGGCCTACTTCAAGTACGCGAATTTTTTCGTCGACAACCTGAATGCGGTGGTGGGTGCCGGCTGGAATCTGGGCAATATCATATTGCCTATCGGTATCTCGTTTTATACATTTACCCAGATTGCCTACCTGGTGGATGCCTATGAAGGCAAGGTCAATGAAACCAACCCGGTTCATTACGGGTTGTTTGTAACCTATTTTCCGCACCTGGTCGCCGGCCCGGTGTTGCATCACGCCCAGATGATGCCGCAGTTTGCCGACCGGTCCATTTATCGGCCCCGTGCCGACCATCTGGTGGGCGGTCTGGCAATCCTGACCCTCGGTCTGTTCAAGAAGGTGGTACTGGCCGATGGCCTGTCGCCGTATGCGGACGCGGTTTTTACGGCGGCCGATGGGGGCGTCCGGCTCGACAGTGCTGAGGCCTGGTTGGGTGCGGTGGCGTATGCGCTGCAGCTCTATTTTGATTTCTCGGGCTACTCGGACATGGCGATCGGGTTGTCACGGATGTTCAATGTCAACTTGCCTTTCAATTTCAATTCGCCTTACCGGGCTAGAAACATCTCCGATTTTTGGCGCCGCTGGCACATGTCGCTGTCGCAGTTTCTACGCGATTACCTCTACATTCCCCTGGGCGGCAACCGCTTCGGCCCAGTCCGGCGTTACCTGAACCTGGCTATCACCATGGTGCTGGGCGGGCTCTGGCACGGGGCGAGCTGGTCCTTTGTCATCTGGGGCGCGCTGCATGGGCTGTACCTGATGATCAACCACGGATTTCGGGCCCTGCTGGGTGATCGACTGCGCCAGAGCCTGGACCAGAACACGGCCTACGGCCTGGCCAGTTGGGCCTTGACCTTGCTCGCGGTGCTGGTGGCATGGGTATTCTTCCGAGCCCAAACCCTGGCCGGTGCGCTTCACATGATCGCGGCGATGTTCAGTACCTCGCTCCCGGTCGCCGAACCCGCAGGCGTGCTCTGGAACGCAGGGCTGACGGCCGGGCGTGGTTGGGTCTGGTGTGGCGCTCTGGGTGGATTGGCGCTTTTCGCGGCCAATACCAACCAGGCAGGCCTCTGGTTGATGGGGGTTCTGGCCCGTGGCGGCTGGCGCCTGCATTTGCTGGCCGGGGCATCGCTGGCCGCAGCGGGCTTGTTGCTGTTGGTCAATGTGGCGCGGGACTCGGCCAGCGCCTTCATCTATTTCAATTTTTGATGGCTCGCGCTGCACTTCTGTTCTCGACCGGCTTGTTGCTGATGCTGCTGGCCGTCGAGGCCCTGTTGCAGGTTTTGCCTGTCTCCAGCGCCACGCGTACCGGCTATCCAGTCGATCCATTGATACTGACGTATCCGCCGCGCCATCAGTGGATGGTTTCCACAGGCTGGGATCTTAGAAACTCTCGCCGCTTGAGCGCAAATAATCTTGGTTTTGTCGCCGCAAGCGATTTCACGCCCGATTCGCGCGCCATCGGATTGATCGGCGACAGTTATGTCGAGGCGGGCATGCTGGATCTGGCTGATCGCCCTGCCACCCAATTGGCGTCGGCCTTGACGCAGCGCCGTCCGGTCTATGCATTGGGCGGGCCGGGCTCGGCATTGCTCGACTATGCCGAACGTATCCGATTCGCTGCCGAGCGCCTGGACATCCACGATTTCGTGGTGGTGATGGAGGCCGGCGACCTGCGCCAGTCGCTGTGCGGGTCAGGCAATGTGCATGGCCCCTGCCTGGACCGCGAATCCTTGCAGCCGCGCGTCGAGTTGCAGCCCGGGCCGTCATGGGCAAAGCGGATGTTGCGCCACTCGGCACTGGCCCAGTATGTGGTGGGGCAACTCAAGTTCAACGCCTCGGGCTGGCTGCGCAAAGCCTTCTCAGCCGCGCCTGCGTTGGCAGTGGCCCCGGGCGTGGCACCGGTCGTGACTGCGCCACCCGAACCCAGCGCGGAACAACAGCGACGCGTCCGGATGGTCGACAACGTGGCTCGACAATTCTTCGCTCGCATCAAGCCGCATGCGACTGGGCGATTGATATTTGTGATCGATGGTCGGCGCAGCGCGGCAATGCTGCAAAGCGAGGCCGCGGCTGCTGCGCCCTTGATGCAAGAGCGTGCGGCCTTCATCGCGTTGGCGCGTCAGCATGGCGCGACCGTCGTCGATGCCGAGCCGCTCTACCGCCAGCATTGGGCCCAGTCTGGCCTGGCCCTGGAGATCGGGCCGCATGACGGGCACCTCAACCGTTTAGGCGTGGGTTTGCTGATGCGCGCGGTGGCGGAGTTGCTGTCGTGATCACAGTGCTGTGCATCGCGCTCGAGCGGCAGCCGCTTCAAACCCGGCCACGACGCCCGTCACCTTGCCGGGCATGCCCCAGGGGCCAGGCATGAAGGTCTACCTTACCTTCGACATCGAGGTTTGGTGCAACAACTGGGCTGAGCTGGATCAAAGATTTCCGGCCAGTTTTGAACGTTATATCTATGGCCGCTCGGCCCAGGGTGAATTTGCGCTGCCTGCGACATTGCGCATCCTGCAGGATCACGGGCTGTGCGGTATTTTCTTTGTCGAGCCTCTGTTTTCAGCGCGCTTTGGCCAGCGTTACCTGGATATTGTTGTCGATATGCTGCGTTCGGCGCGCCAGGACGTGCAGCTGCACCTGCATCCCGAATGGACCGATGAGATAGTGCCGGCCCTCCTGCCCGATATTACGGGCAAGCGCCAACACTTGTTCCAGTATACCGAGGATGAGCAGGCCGAGCTGATCCGGTTTGGCAAGCGGGCGCTTGAAACCGCCGGGGCGCCCTCGATTCAAGCATTTCGTGCCGGCAGTTATGCGGCCAACCGGGCCACTTACAAGGCTTTGCAGCGCAATGACATCCTGCTCGACAGCAGCCTGAATGAAATCGATCCGGTCAGTGGCAAGGATATTCAAGCGCCCGACCGCTACCTTTCGCAGCGGCAGATCGACGGGGTCACGGTTTTTCCGGTGACCGTATTCACCGATGGCCTGGGGCGGCGGCGGCCGGCCCAAGTGGGGGCTTGTGGATCTGCCGAAATGAAGGATGCGCTACTCTCGGCGCAAGCGGCCGGCTGCGAGCATTTTGTAATCGTTTCACATAATTTTGAGATGCTCAAGTCG
>JAYUQJ010000160.1:0-4438 GCA_043756825.1 Betaproteobacteria bacterium
GGCACCCGCGCTGCCACCAGACCGGTTGGCGCTGCCGTGGGCACCGCCATGGGCGCTGCCGTGGCCGCCGTCGCGCCGGCCGCCGCCGGCACCGCCGCCGCCCGGGCGGCCGCCACCGAAACCGGCACCGGCATTGCGGCGCGTGCCGCCGACGCCGATCGTCATGCGGCCCAGCACGATGGGCTCGGCGCGCTCGCCCGACGCCGGTTCGAAGCCGGGGATCACCTCGCTGGGGATGCTGCGTTTGATGAGCTTCTCGATGTCGCGCAGGAAGATCTCCTCGTCCAGGCAGACCAGGCTGATCGCCTCGCCCTGGGCGCCGGCACGGCCGGTGCGGCCGATGCGGTGCACATAGTCTTCGGGCACGTTGGGCAGCTCGAAGTTCACCACATGCGGCAACTGGTCGATGTCGATGCCGCGCGCGGCGATGTCGGTGGCCACCAGCACCTGCAGGTCATTGGTCTTGAAGTCGGCCAGCGCCTTGGTGCGCGCGCCCTGGCTCTTGTTGCCGTGGATCGCCATCGCGGTGATGCCCTCGTCATTCAGGAACTCGGCCAGCCGGTTGGCGCCATGCTTCATCCGTGTGAACACCAGCACCTGGTGCCAGTTGCCCGACTTGATCAGGTGCGCCAGCAGTGCCTTCTTCTTTTCGCGGCCCACCGGGTGCACCTTCTGGGCGATGGTCTCGGCGGTCTGGTTGCGGCGTGCCACCTCGATCAGCACCGGGTTGTTCAGCAGCTTGTCGGCCAGGGTCTTGATCTCGTCCGAAAAAGTGGCCGAGAACAGCAGGCTCTGCTTCTTGGCCGGCAAGTAGGCCAGCACCTTCTTGATGTCGTGGATGAAGCCCATGTCAAGCATGCGGTCGGCTTCGTCGAGCACGAAAATCTGCACATGCGACAAATCCAGCGTGCCCTGCTGGTGGTGGTCGAGCAGGCGGCCGGGGGTGGCCACCAGGATGTCCACGCCGCGGCGCAGCGCATTGATCTGCGGCTGCATGCCGACGCCGCCGAACATCACCATGCTGGTGAGCTTGAGGTATTTGCCGTAGGTGCGCACGCTTTCCTCGACCTGCGCAGCCAGCTCGCGGGTCGGGGTGAGGATCAATGCACGGATGCAGATACGGCCCTTGGCGTCTTTCTTGGCGGGCTCGCTGGACAGGCGCTGCAGCATGGGCAGCGTGAAACCGGCGGTCTTGCCGGTGCCGGTCTGCGCGCCGCCCATCAGGTCGCCGCCCTGCAGCACGGCAGGGATGGCCTGGACCTGAATCGGGGTGGGGGTGTCGTAGCCTTGTTCGGCAACGGCGCGCAGCAGCGGCTCGGACAAGCCGAGGTCGGTAAATTTCATGGGGTGGGATACGCCCGCAATCCGGGGCGCCATGCGATCGGCCTGCAGCCGCTTGTTGCCAAGGGCCCCAGTCGGGGAGGCAGATGGGTCGATGCAGAGGTCGGGAGTCGACTGCCATGGCGTGACTGGTAGCGCCATGTCGACCTCGATTGTAGCGGGCACTGCGGGTTGTCCCGGATAAGTAGGCCGGCCCAGCCCGGCCTGTTCAGTCCTTCGCGCCGAATTGCAGGCTGGCTCGCAAGCCGCCCAGCGCCGAATCGCCCAGGGTCAGGCGGGCGCCATGGCGGCGCGCGATCGAGCGCACGATGGCCAGGCCCAGTCCGCTGCCGGTGGTGCCGTCGGACGAAGCGCCGCGCACGAATCGCTCGAACACCCGCTCGCGCTCGGCCGCCGGGATGCCGGGGCCGCTGTCGTCCACCGTCAGGCAGGGGCCGGTGGCGCCGGGTGTCACCCGCAGCTGCACCGTGCCGCCCGGTGGGCTGTAGCGCAGCGCGTTGTCGATCAAGTTGCGCAACAACAGCGCCAGTTCGGCGCCATCGCCGGACACACGGGCCGGGGCGTCGGCTTCGATCCAGACCCGGCTGCCGCGCGCCGCCGCCAGCGGCTCGGCGGCATCGGCCACCACCTGGTGCAGCAGTGCCACCAGATCGACCGGCTGGTGCTCGGGCTGCGGCGCACCGGGTTCGGCGCGCGCCAGCGCCAGCAGCTGCTCGACCAGGCGCGCGGCGCGGTCCACCCCGGCGCTCAGCGCGGCCAGTGCGGCCTGGCGATCGGCTTCGGGTGCGCGGGCTTCGCCCAGGCGGCGCAAGACCTGGGCCTGCAGCTTGAGCGCGGTCAGGGGTGAGCGCAGTTCATGCGCGGCATCGGCGACGAAGTCGCGCTGACTGGCCCAGGCCAGGCTCAGGCGGTCGAGCAGGGCATTCAGGGCCGTCACCAGCGGCGCCACCTCGTCGGGCAGGCCGACGGCAGGCACCGGTGCCAGGCGGGCGGTGTCCTGGTCGCCCACCTGGCGGGCCAGTCGGGCCAGGGGCTGCAGCGAGCGCTCGATCAGCCACCACAACAACGCCGCCATCAGCGGGGCGGCCGCCAGCAGGGGCAGGACGCTGCGCAGCGCGGCGTCGGCAGCCAGGCCTTGGCGGATGCGCACCGGCTGGGCCACCTGGATCACGCGGTCGTGCGCGGCGACGGCAAAACTGCGCCAGCGTTCCTGGCCGACCACGATTTCGGACAAGCCCAGCGCGGTGCGGTTGGGCAGGTTGCGGTGGGCGCGCGAGGCGTAGACGCTACGGCCGTCCACCTGCCAGATCTGCACCACGAAGTCGAGGTCTTCGTCCTGCAGCGCGGCGGCATTGCCAGGCGCGATCTCGCCCTGGTCGCGCAGGCTCAGCGCCATCTGGCGCAGCTGGTAGTCGAACAGGGCTTCGGTCTGCTGCAGCACATTGCGGTAGGTCAGGCCGCCCACCAGCACCGCCGCGCCAGCCAGCGCAGCCAGCAGTGACAGCAGCAGGCGGGCGCGGATGGAGCGCGGGATCACGCCGCCGGGCCCAGGAAGTAGCCCACGCCGCGCATGCTGCCGATGGCCTCGGCGCCCAGCTTCTTGCGCAACTGGTGTACGTAGACCGAAACCGCATTGCTCTCCACCGCGTCGCCCCAGCCGTAGAGCCGGTCTTCCAACTGGGCCCGGCTCAGCACGGCGCCGGGCCGCTGCATCAGGGCCTGCAGCACCGCGAATTCGCGCGCCGACAACAGCACCGGCCGGCCCTGCTGGGTGACCTGGCGGGTGGCCGGATCCAGGCGCAGGCTGCCATGGGCCAGCACCGTGTCGGCGCGGCCCTCGTGGCGGCGCGCCACCGCGCGCATGCGGGCGGCCAGCTCGTCCAGCTCGAAGGGCTTGACCAGGTAATCGTCGGCGCCGGCATCCAGCCCGGCCACCCGGTCGGCAGTGGCGTCGCGGGCGGTCAGCACGATCACCGGGGTGGCGTCGCTGCGGCTGCGCAGTGCGCGCAGCACGGCCAGGCCGGCCAGCGGCTGGGCGGTCTGCCCGGGTTTGTCGGGCAGGCCCAGGTCCAGCAGCAGCAGGTCGAAATGCTCGGCCGCCAGCGCGGCCAGGGCGGCGGCCACGTCGTAGACCCAATCCACCGCATGGCCTTCCAGACGCAGGGCCTGGCGCAGGCTGTCGCCGATCATGCGGTCATCTTCAGCAAGCAACAAGCGCATCGGCGACGGGCTCAGGGTGGGGCAGGGCGTGACGGTCGGCCCAGCATACCCGGGAGCAGGCTTCTAGAATCTGAGCTTCACATCCCAGGAGCCAGGCCATGGACACCCGCGTCAACCCCGTGCGAGAACGCCTGGAGGCGGTGCGCCAGGCCCTGATCCGCCAGGGTGCCCACGCCTTGCTGGTGCCCAGCGCCGACCCGCACCTGTCGGAGTACCTGCCCGGACGCTGGCAGGTGCGTGAATGGCTGTCGGGCTTTACCGGGTCGATGGCCACCCTGGTGGTCACCCGCAACGAGGCCGCGCTGTTTGCCGACAGCCGCTACTGGCAGCAGGCCGAAGCCCAGCTGCTGGGCAGCGGCATCGAGCTGGTGAAGATCCCCACCGGCGCGGCCACCCACCATGTCCAGTGGCTGGCCAGCCACACCCCGGCCGGCCAGACCGTCTGCGCCGACGGCCAGGTGCTGGGCCTGATGGCGGCCCAGACCCTGCGCAGCGCGCTGGACGCGGCCGGGCGGGTGCTGCGCACCGACCTGGACCTGATCGACGAGGTCTGGCCCGACCGGCCGTGCCTGCCCACGGCAGCGGTCTATGCCCATGCCGCACCGCATGCACCCGAGACCTGCGCGCAGCGCCTGGCCCGGGTGCGCGAGGCCATGGCCCGCCAGGGCGCCAGCTGCCATTTCGTCTCGACCGTCGACGACATCGCCTGGCTGTTCAACCTGCGTGGCGCCGACGTGAGCTTCAACCCGGTGTTTCTGGCGCACGCGCTGATCGAAGCCGACCACGTGACACTCTTCGTCGCCGACAACAAGGTCAGCGCCGAACTGCAGGCCCTGCTTGCGACTGATGCGATCCACGTCGCGCCGTATGCGCAGGC
>JAYUQJ010000161.1:0-4419 GCA_043756825.1 Betaproteobacteria bacterium
CCAGGCCCAGGCGGCCTGAACCGCAGGAGACCGAGATGACCGACCCCAACACGCAAACCGAATGGCCTTTGTTCGAAGTGTTCGTGCGCACCCGCGCCGGCCTCGACCACAAGCACTGCGGCAGCCTGCATGCCGCCGACCCCAAGATGGCCATCCAGCTGGCCCGCGATGTCTACACCCGCCGGCAGGAGGGCTGCAGCGTGTGGGTGGTGCGCTCGGACCAGATCGTGGCCAATGACCCGGCCGACAAGGACATGTACTTCGACCCGATGGAAGACAAGGTCTACCGGCACCCCACGTTCTACAAGCTGCCGACAGAAGTCGACCACATGTGAGGCCGCAGACGACCATGCAAGCCTCCATCGCCATCGATCACAGCCTTGACCAGCAATACTTGCTGCGCCTGGGCGACACCTGCCTGATCCTGGGCCAGCGCCTGGGCGAGTGGACCGGCCATGCGCCGGTGCTCGAAGAAGACATCGCCCTGGCCAACATGGCGCTCGACCTGATCGGCCAGGCCCGCGCGGTGCTCACCCATGCCGGCCGCAGCCAGGGCTATGACGAGGACCAGCTGGCCTTTCTGCGCGAAGAGCGCGACTACCGCAACCCCACGCTGGTGGAATTGCCCGGCGGCCCCAAGGTGGGCGATTTCGCCTTCACCGTGCTGCGCAACCTGCTGGTGTCCACCTGGCTCAAGCTGCTGTGGCAGCGCCTGGCGGCCAGCAGCGACAGCGAGCTGGCGGCCATCGCCGGCAAGGCCGTGAAAGAGGCGCGTTACCACCAGCAGCATGCCGCCGACTGGGTGGTGCGCCTGGGCGACGGCACGCCTGAATCGAGCCGCCGCTGCAAGACCGCGCTGGCCGAGCTGTGGCGCTACACGCCGGAGCTGTTCGAGGACGATGCGGTAGACGCTGCAGCGGTGGCAAGCGGCCTGGGCCCGGCCTGGTCCGAGTTGAAGGCACCCTGGCTGGCCGAGGTGGGCGACGTGCTGGCCGAGGCCACGCTCGCCGCGCCGCCCGACGCCGCCTTCCGCAGCACCGGCAAGCGCGGTGTGCACAGCGAGCACATGGGTTTCATCCTGGCCGAGATGCAGCATCTGCAGCGCAGCTATCCCGGAGGCGTGTGGTGACCTCGCTGGCAGCCCAGGCTGACTGTGTGGCCCAGCGTGTGGCCCAGGCCTGGACGGTGCTGAACACCGTGCTCGACCCCGAGGTGCCGGCGCTGTCGGTGTGCGACCTGGGCATCGTGCGCGAAGTGATCGCCCACGATGATGGGCTGGAGCTGGTGCTCACGCCCACCTACTCGGGCTGCCCGGCCACCGAGGTGATCGAGGCCGACTGCCTGGCTGCCATCGCCGCGGCCGGCCTGGGTGCTGCCCGTGTCACGCTGCGCCGCGCCCCGGCTTGGACCACCGACTGGATCAGCGCCGCCGGCCGCGACAAGCTGCAGGCCTACGGTATCGCGCCGCCCGGCGCGGTGCTGCCGGGCGACGGGGTGCCGATGCGCTTTGTGCGGCGCGGCGCAAGGCCCGCCATCGCCTGCCCGCGCTGCGGCAGCACGGCCACCGAGCAGTTGTCGGCCTTTGGCGCCACGGCCTGCAAATCCCTCTACCGCTGCCTGGCCTGCCGCGAGCCGTTTGAACATTTCAAGCCCATTTGACGCTGCTGCGCCGATGCCAAGCCGAGACCCGCGATGAGCACACCCCTGTTCCACCCGCTGCGCGTGCGCGCGATCGAGCCCGACACCGCCGAGGCGGTGATCGTCAGCTTCGAGGTGCCGCCTGCGCTGCGCGACACCTTCGGCTTTACCCAGGGCCAATACCTGACCTTGCGCAAGACGATTGACGGCACCGACCTGCGCCGCTCTTACTCGATCTGCGCCGGCGTGGACGATGGCGACTTGCGGGTGGGCGTGCGCAAGGTCAAGGGCGGCGTGTTCTCCCACTGGATCAACGAACAGTTGCAAGCCGGCGACAGCATCAGCGTGATGGCGCCGCAGGGCCGCTTCTTCGTGGCGCTGGACGCGGCCGCGCGCCGCCACCATGTGGGCATCGCGGGGGGCAGCGGCATCACGCCCATCCTGTCGATCATGAAGACGGTGCTGGCGCGCGAGCCGCACAGCCGCTTCACGCTGCTGTATGGCAACCGTTCGCTCAGGTCCACGATGTTCAAGGAAGAACTCGAGGACCTGAAGAACCGCTACATGACGCGGCTGGTGCTGCAGCATGTGTTCAGCGACGAACAGACCGATTCGCCCCTGAACATGGGCCTGATGAACCGCGACAAGATCGCCGAGTTCCTGCACAGTGTGCTGCCAGCGGCGGGCATTGCCCATGCCTACATCTGCGGGCCTTTCCAGATGAACGACGAGGCCGAGGCCGCCTTGCTGGCCGCTGGCGTGCCCGAGGACCGTGTGCACATCGAGCGCTTCGGCGTGGCCGCGCCGGCCGCCGGCGCGGCGCACTTGGTGGGTGCCGTCATCCACGAGGCCCGGCCCGGCGATGCCGAAGTGGCCCGGGTGGTGATCATCCGCGACGGCTTGCGCCGCGAGATCGAGTTCCGGCGCGAGCAGCCCAGCATCCTGGACGCCGCATCCGCTGCCGGGCTGGAGGTGCCGTTCTCCTGCACCTCGGGCGTGTGCGGCACCTGCCGCGCCAAGGTGGTGGAGGGCGATGTGCGCATGGAGCGCAACTTTGCCCTCGACAAGGCCGAGGTGGCCGCAGGCTTCGTGCTGACCTGCCAGGCCCACCCGATCACGCCGCATGTGGTGCTGTCCTTCGACGAGCGCTGAGCCTCCCACCGATGGCACGCGGCCGCGCAGCGGGATACGACGAGCAGCGAGAGCTGATCCAGGCCCGGGCCGCCGCGCTGTTTGCACAGCGTGGCTACCCGGGCACGTCCATGAACCAGGTGGCCGACGCCTGCGGCCTGTCCAAGGCCACGCTCTACCACTACTACCGCGACAAATACGCGCTGCTGGTCAGCATCGCCGAGGGCCATGTCGACAGGCTGCGGGCGCTGGTGGACGAGGTGCTGGCCCAGGGCCTGGCGCCCGAGCCGCGGCTGCGCACGCTGATCCACCGCATCGTCGAGGAATATGCCGACGCCCGCGATGCCCACCGGGTGCTGACCGAGGACGTGCGCTTTCTCGAGCCCGCCGACCGCGACCGCATCCTGGGCCATGAGCGGGCGGTGGTGGCCGGCTTTGCCCAGGCGGTGGCGGATCTGCGGCCCGAGCTGGCCCAGGCCGCGCTGGCCACGCCGATGACCATGCTGCTGTTCGGCATGGTGAACTGGATGTTCACCTGGCTGCGGCCCGATGGCCCGGTCGATCACCATGCCCTGGCGCCGATGGTGGCCGACCTCTTCATGGGCGGCCTGCCGGCGGTGCGGATACCGGCAGCGGCCGCCATGACCCCCAACAAACCCAAGCAAGGCACCCCGTGACCCCCCCCACCCTTCAAAGCTATAGCGGTGGCCGCTGGATCGGCCAGCAGCCGGCCCAGGCCCTGCGCAGCGCGGTCAACGGCCGCACCGTCTTCCACACGCACGCCGAAAGCCTGGATTTCGCCGAGACCGTGCACCATGCGCGCAGCGTCGGCGTGCCGGCCTTGATGGCGCTGGATTTCCAGGCCCGCGCCGAGCGCCTGAAGGCCCTGGCCAAGTACCTGGGTGAGCACAAGCAGCAGCTCTATGCGGTCTCGGCCCACACCGGCGCCACCCGGGCCGACGGCTGGGTCGACATCGAGGGCGGCAGCGGCACCTTGCTGGCCTATGCAGCGGTCGGCAGCAACGAGCTGCCGTCGGGCAACCTGGTGCACGAGGGCCCGGCCTTTGCGCTGGGCAAGCAGGGCGGCTTTGCCGGCAGCCACATCCTGGTGCCGCGCGGCGGGGTGGCGGTGCACATCAACGCCTTCAACTTCCCCATCTGGGGCCTGCTGGAGAAGCTGGCACCGGCCTTCCTGGCCGGCATGCCCTGCATCGGCAAGCCCGCCACCGCCACCAGCTACCTGACCGAGGCGGCGGTGCGGCTGATCGTCCAGTCCGGCATCCTGCCCGAGGGCGCGCTGCAACTGGTGATCGGCGGCACCGGCGACCTGCTGGACCGGCTGGACGGCCAGGACCTGGTCACCTTCACCGGCTCGGCCGACACCGCCGCCAAACTGCGGGTGCATGCCAACCTGGTGCGCCACAGCGTCCCCTTCAATGCCGAGGCCGACTCGCTCAACTGCGCGATCCTGGCCGACGACGTGTCGCCCGACGACGCCGAGTTCGACCTCTTCGTCAGGGAGGTGGCGCGCGAGATGACGGTCAAGGCCGGCCAGAAGTGCACCGCCATCCGCCGCGCCATCGTGCCGCGTCGCCATCTGGATGCGGTGGCGGACAAGCTGCGCGCCCGGCTGGCCCAGGTGAAAGTGGG
>JAYUQJ010000162.1:0-4417 GCA_043756825.1 Betaproteobacteria bacterium
GGCGGCGAGGTAAAAGCGGCGCAGCGCGGTCAAGCCGCCGATCACCACGTCTTCAAGGCGCTGCGTGCGCGTGGCGTCCAGCGGCGGCAGGTCGCGCGCAGACTGCAACTGTTGCGCGGCAACCGCCAGCAGGACGCCGGTGTTGCCGCCCAGGGCTGCTGCGAACTGCGTGCTGTTCATGTCCTTGAAGTCGGCACTGGAGGCGGCAGAGGCGCGCAGCGCGGCAGGCAGGCCAGTGATGCTGCTTTGCAGCTGATCGGCCAGCGAGCGGCGTCCAGTTCCAGCTTGCGCTTGCCCAGCTTGAGCACCTCCAGCTGGTGCTTGTCCGCTGCGACAAGCAGGCTGCGTTGCAGCGCTGCGAAAGCGTCAGCCCGGGTGAAGGTCTTGGCTGCGCCCAGGTCGAGCTCCGAGATCGGCCCCGCGAGCAGGCTGCGCGTCATTTCCAGCCGTTTGGCCCGCGCGCCGGTGGCGGGTGGTTTGGCGCGTTCCTTGACCCACGCCAGCAGGTCTGGCAGCAGGTCGGCGGGGCCTAAATTGGCCTCGGTGGTGACGGGGGTGGCCGACTTGTTGGCAGCATGGGTGGCAGCATTGGCATCGCCCAGTTCTTGATTGGCCAGCACACCGTCAGCCGGCGCCGGAAACAGGGCACCGCGTTCACTCGGCGGCACCAGGGTGCGCACGGCGGCTTCCAGCACCGCCGCCTGAGGACCGTACTCAGTGAGCCGGGCGTGGACTTTGGACAGCTCTGCGTTCCGGGTTGCCAGGTCGGCGGCCGCTTTCGTCTGCCGCTCAGCCAAGGCCTGGGTGCTGACGGTGGCCGCCACCACGCTGCTGTCGACCAGCGCCTTGCGCAGTTCGGCGTGTTGACGGGCATGCCGCAGGAAGCCATCAAAAGCAGCGTTCGCACCGGGTGCCAGTGCGGCCTTGGCAGCACGCAGTTCTGCCGGTCCGGCATCACGTTGAGCCTGCTGGTGCACGCGGCGGCGGCGCAGGTCGTTGGCGTGAAGGATCAGCGTGTTGCCCAGCGTCTGCAGCACGGCCATGCGCGTGGCCAGGCGTTCGATGCCGGCGCCTGATGTGGTGGTGACGTAGAGCGCGTCGCCTACCGCATGCGTTGTCTGGGCCTGTGTGCTGCGCCCCTTGAATTCATCTTGCAATGCGCGATAGGTGGTGTTGTTGACGACGAAGAGCACGCGCTCGGCGAAGAACACCAGCGACTCTTCAAGATTGGCCAGGGCACGGCGGATTTCCGGGTGGCTCATGCGGTGATCGTGCCGCCCCAGCGCTTCCTGGAAGCGTCGTGTCAGCGTATCGATGCCGTCGGGCAGGCGGCCGCGATCAAAGCCCGATGCGTTGCCTTCCTTGGGCAGCGCGTCCACAGAGGTCTGCAGGGCCGCAATGGCGGCGGCCAAGGACTCGTCCTTTATCGGCCCACGGGCCAGGCCGAAGCGGCGGACCGAAGCCGGTTCAAGGCGACCAGGATCTGCGCCGGGCAACGCCGGGCACGCCCCGAACTCGTTGTCTGGGAGCTTGGTGACACGTTGATCGATCCAGTCCAGCAGACCCGCAGTCTCACCGGGTGAGCGCACCGCCCACTTGAAAATCTGCTCGTTGGCACGCCGATAGTCGAACCGCTTGAGCCCCTTGTTCGCTGAATACTGGTCTTGGAACCAGTGGGTCATTTCGCCTTGCAGCGCGGCGTGCTTTCCAAAGTTGTGGAGACGGTCAGACAACAGGAAACACACCAAGTACTCGGGCTGCATGGTGAGCACAACGATTTCTGCCGCCTCGGTCCGCACGCCAGGATCGGGCGCCGCAAGCAGCAGTTCCAGCGCGCTGCGGAACATCTTCCGCATGGCTTGGCGCGCATCGCCAAAGCCACGCTTCACGCTGACTACACGTTCTTCGAATTCACTGTCCTGTTTGCCAAAAATCAGCCGCGCATGGCGCGCCACCACTTGCGGCTCGCTCAGCACTTCGTAGCTGCGGTTCGTGCGCGGCGAAGTCACTGTCTTCTCGGTCCTGCCCAAGCGCTCAGGCTGTGGGCAGTCGGGGACATTCGGACCTGGTGCCATGGAATTGGCGAGTGCCAGGCACGCTACTGCCAACTCCCTGATCGGCCTTTCGTCGAATCTTTCGCTTCGGCACGAGGCCGAAAGGCCAGCAGGACATAGAAAGTTTCGGTAGGCGTCGGCAAAGGCTTTGAGCTCCGGTGTCTTGGCAGCTGGAATCGAGACGGCAACCTTGAAGTCGCTTTCTTCAGGTGTGGTCACTGCGAGCGCTGCCCGCAGGTTGACATTGGCATGCCGCACCTTTGCTGCTGGGCTTTCATCCGAGTTTTCGTACAGGTACAGCGCACCATTGACAAAGCGCGCCAGCGGCGACCGCAACTGGCTGTCGCTGTCGCCCAGGAAACCGTCCAACGCGTCTCTGTCTGTCACTGCTCTGCGCCAACGGTCGTTGCCCTGGTACGTGTCCTCAATGTCATTGCGCAACGCCGCCAGCATCGGCCGCGCCGACACCGCCAGCGCTGCAAACTGGCGCGCCTGCATCTCTTCTTCGTTGC
The DNA here is from genome assembly GCA_043756825.1 of Betaproteobacteria bacterium. Taxonomy (GTDB): domain Bacteria; phylum Pseudomonadota; class Gammaproteobacteria; order Burkholderiales; family Burkholderiaceae_C; genus Pseudaquabacterium. Next base: position 2,567 of record JAYUQJ010000162.1, read on the forward strand.
TGAGCGGGCCCTTGTAAACGTCCACATCAATTTGCAGTGCAGAACAAGCGGTCAGGCACAGAGCGGCCAGCAAAACGGCCAAGCTGAAACTGGGAGGGCGGCGGTTTTTCATGGCTGTCCTCGGTCGTTCTGCACGCTGTCCAGCACCAGATCCAGCTGCTGGCGTAGCACGCGGATCTTGGCCAGGTCGGTCCACAGTGCCTTTTCGATTTCAGGCCCGGCGGCCGACCCCTGCGTGACCTGCGCCACCACGCCCAGGGCCTGGTCGACGGCGGAGAAAAACGCTTCGGGGTCGGAGCCCATCACCACCACCAGGCGATGGTCGCGCGGTGCCTCGCGAAAGCCTTCAGGGCCGAACATCACGAGCCGGCGGCCGGTGAGCGCGCCCTTGTCGATTTCTTCAGCAGCGGCCACGCCCGCCTTGTTGTCGGCCGGCAGCGCAACCCGGCCCGACAGCGAATCCACAAGCTCGGCCCGCACCCAGCCCGAGGCGAATTTGGTGAGTGCCAACGCACTGGCCTGGCCCTGCACGCGCACCCGGTAGATGGTGGGTGGCAGTTGATCGCGCGGGTCGAACACGCCCAGGTAATAGACTTGGTGGATGTGGCTGGTGGGGAAGTGCCCTGCGCCTGTCGTCATGCCAACGGCGATGGCGGCGTTCTGCGCGGCGATCGATGCGCAGCCACTGTGCAAGGCAGCTGCCGTTAGCAGCAGCGCCAGACGGGTCCAGGGTCCGATGTGCATGGCCGAATCCTTGCGACCCGCCAAACGCGCGCCGTCGGCACATGCTGGCGCTGGAAGTGATGCGCGCGAATAGGCAAAAGTGTTGAGCGCCCGCTTCGGGCGTCGCGGCTTTTAGCGCCGCAAGGCCAGCGCCTCGTTGCCCGCCAGTGCAGTCAGCACCAGCAGCCCACCACCCAGCACCGCCGCCGACGGCGCCTCGCCCGCGCCCAGCCAGGCCCAGGCAACACCAAACACAACTTCAAGCAAACCCAGCAGCGATATCTCTGGCGCGCTGAGCACACGCGCCGCAGCGACCGCCATCAAACACGGAATTGCCAGTTGCACCACACCCAGCAGCGTCAGCAGACCCATGTCCTGCGTTGACGCCGCCATGGGCCAGGCCAGTGGCAACGTCAGCAGTGCCGACAGCAGCGCGCCCAACAGCACAGCAGGCAGCATGTCGGCGCCGCCGCCATCTTGCGACTTCAGGTGCTGCAGCAGCGTCCAGTTGATGGCCGCAGCGACCGGCACCGCCAGCGCCACCACGGTGCCCAGCAGGTGGCGCGGGTCGCCTGCAGTGGCCTCAAACCCGTACATCCACGCGATGCCGACGCCGGCCAGCGCGATGGCGCCCCAGGTGCGCGCGGCCAGCCGGTGCCCTAACAGCCCGCGCGCCAGCAGCGCCGTCAGCAAAGGGCCAATGGCCATCGTCACCAGCACGTTGGCCACGGTGGTGAGCGTCAGCGCGACCATGAAGGCGGTGAACATCGCGCACCAGCACAGGCCCGAGACCCAGAGTGCGCGGCCGCCGTTCTTCAACGACTGCAGCAGCGCTGCTGGCCCACGCAGCCACGACAGCAAGACGACCAGAGCCAGCGCGTTGAAGGCGCTGCGCCAGAACGTGACTTCAAAGCTGCGCGCCGATTCCAGGTGGCGCGACACGACGCCAGCGATGCTCCACATCAGCGCCGCAGCGACCATGATCCACACCGCGTTGCGGTGCGTCATCTTCATGGAATGAACTCAGCCGGCCCGCTCAGGCGCCCGGTCGCCCAGCGCGTTTGCGCTCGTGCTCGGTGAGGAACCGCTTGCGCACGCGGATGCTCTTCGGCGTGATCTCGACGAGCT
>JAYUQJ010000163.1:0-4416 GCA_043756825.1 Betaproteobacteria bacterium
GCAGCCGGCCTGCCCTTCGAGCTGCGCACCCTGGTCGCGCGCTTTCCGGTGACGCTGTTCACTGGCAGCGATTGCGCACCCTGCACCCAGGGCCGCAGCCTGCTGGTGCAGCGCGGCATACCTTTCACCGAGCGCACGGTCGACAGCGAAGACGACGTGGCCGCATTGCAACGCCTCAGCGGTGGCCGCAGCCTGCCCGCGTTGACCGTCGGTGGCCAGGCGCTGCGCGGCTTTCAAGAGCAGGATTGGAGCGTCACCCTAGATCTGGCCGGCTATCCCAAGGCATCACGCCTGCCACGCAGTTGGCAGCCGGTCCCGGGCAGCCCACTGGTGGCGCGCGCCGCCGTGCCGCGCCGCAGCGACGAGACTGTGCCGCTCACCGGGCCGGCGCCGGCCGGCAGCCCTCGGACCGATCCGACCGCCGAAGCGCAGTCGAGCGGCCCCAGCATTCGCTTCTGATCCGGGCAGCGCAGCCCGCAAAAAGCCAGGCTCCGGGGCGTGGCTGCCTCAGGCTGCGGGGTGGTCGGCAAATACCTTGCGCAGCCCTGCCGCGGCCCAGCTGCCACCACCCACCGCCGCACCCATCAACCAGAACAGCGCGCCCGGCCCCAACGCGGTGCCGGCCAGCCCGAAGGCCAGCGGCATCACGCTGCTGGAGAAATTGATCGCCATGGACCTGAACGCAATCGCCTCGCCATGGCGGTGGGCCGGCGTCAAGTGGTGCAGCGTACTCATGATCATCGGCTGCACCGCGCCCAGCGTCAGCCCGAGCAGGATGGCGCAGAGGGCCATGCCCCAGGGCGTGGTGGCGAGGGGGTAAATCGCGAAGACCGCACCGGTCAACAGCATCGCCGTGCGCAAAACGGTCACCTCGCGCAGTCGGTGGGCCAACAAGGGGATGACCAGGCGCACCAGCGTCACCGCCGCGGTGAACGCCCCCAGCACCAGGCCGATGGTCGACGCGCTGTAACCGCGCGCATGCCCCAGCACCGGCACCGCAAAGCTGTGCGCGTCCCAGCTGGCCGACAGCAGCCAGTTGACGAAGAGCAGCCGCCGCATGCCCGGGGCCGACAACAGGTCCCAGCGGCTGCTGCCGGCGTCGCGCGCCACCGAGCGCGGCGAGCCGGGTTGGGCCGGCACCTGGCGCGCCACCCAGACCGATACCAGCGGCAGCGCCAGCAGCAGGCCGTAGGCGGCGGCAAAGCCCCCGGCATCGATCATCAGCCCGGCCGCCACCGGTCCGACCACATTGGCCAGCGATGGCGCCATGCCCAGCCAGCTGAACACCCGCAGGCGCTCGGTGCTGGTACTGACCAGGTGGCTGGCGGTGCGCTGGATCGCGATCAGCCCGATATTGGTGCCTACGCCAGACGCGGCGGCGCCCACGCAGTTCAGGCCGAACTGCCACCACCCCGGCAGCCAGCAGGCGGCCACCGCGCATCCGCCACCCAGCATCGTCAGCAGGATGGCCAGGTGCACCGGCCGGTGGTAGCCGTGGCGGTCGGCCATGCGGCCGGCGGCCATCGCGGTGAGCACTGGCAAGGCCGCGAACAGCGCCAGCAGCACCCCCACCGACCAGGCGCTGTGGCCGGCCTGCAGCGCCTGCAGCGGCGCGGCCATGCGCTGGCCCGCCATCGCCCCGTGCAGTGCGATCTGGCCGATGATCAGCAGGGGCAGCACCTGGGCCGTGTGCTGCGGGCCCAGGACCAGCGGCGGCGGCCGCGGCCGGTGTAGGTGCAGGTGCAGGTGCTTGAGCATCAGCACGGTCGCGGCGGTGTCGGCAGCCGGCCGGATCAGCCGCCGGCCACCGGGTCGGCGCCGCGCTCGGCCAGGGCCTCGCCCTCGAGCTCGGCTGCCGCCAGCGCAGGCAGCAACTGCTGCACCCGGGCATCGGGCAGGGCCTCGACGCTGCGCAGCTGACGCTGCATCGCGCGGCTGCGCACCTCGGCGTCCCCGATGGTGTTGCTGGCCTCGATCAGCTTCTTCTTGGTGCGGGCCAGCACCTCGCCGAACTTGCCGAACTCGGTCTTGACCGCACCCAGCACCTCCCAGACTTCGGCGCTGCGCTTTTCCAAGGCCAGGGTACGGAAACCCATCTGCAGGCTGGTCAGCGTGGCCAGCAGCGTGGTCGGGCCGGCCAGCATCACCTTGTGCTCGCGCTGCAGCGATTCGAGCAGGCCGGGCCGGCGCAGCGCCTCGGCATACAGGCCCTCGGTGGGCACGAACAGGATGCCGAAATCGGTGGTGTGGGGCGGCGCCACGTACTTGTCGCGGATGCTGCGCGCCTCCAGCCGCAGGCGGTTCTCGATGGCCTTGCCAGCGGCCTCGACGCCAGCGGCGTCGGCGCGGTCCTGGGCATCGAGCAGTCGCTCGTAGTCCTCGCGCGGGAACTTGGCGTCGATCGGCAGCCACAGCGGCGCGCCGTCATCGCGCTGGCCCGGCAGCTTGATCGCAAACTCCACCCGCTCGTTGCTGCCGGGCACCGTGGCCACGTTGGCGGCGTATTGCTCGGGCGTGAAAACCTGTTCCAGCAGGCCGGCCAGCTGCACCTCGCCGAAGATGCCACGGGTCTTCACATTGGTCAGCACCCGGTTCAGCGCGCCGACATCGCGGGCCAGGTTCTTCATTTCGCCCAGGCCCTGGTGCACTTGTTCCAGCCGCTCGGCCACCTGCTTGAAGCTCTCGCCCAGGCGCTGCTCGAGCGTGGCGTGCAGTTTTTCGTCCACCGTCGCGCGCATCTGCTCGAGCTTGGCCTCGTTGCCCAGCTGCAGCGCGGCCAGCCGGCTTTCCACCGTCTGGCGCACCTCGGCCAGGCGGCGCTCGTTGCCCTCGCTCAAGGCCCGCAATTGCACCGTCAGCTGCTCGGCCAGCTGGCCGCCGAAGCGCTGCAGCGCGCCGTCCTGGGCCTCGCGGGCGGTCTGGCCCTGCTGCACCAGCTGGGTGGACGCCTGCTGCAGCGACGCAGTCACCTGCTGCTGCATCGCCGCCAGCTGGGTGCGGAAGGAGTCGATCTGCTCGTTCTGGGTGCGCGCCACATCGCCGCCCTGGGCCAGCAGCGACTGCTGGAAAAGGGTGAGCGCGCCGGCCAGTTCCTGGCGGTTGGCGCGGGCGCTGTCTTGCAGATCGGCGCGCTGGTCGCGGGCCAGACGCTCGGCCTGTTCGCGTTGGGCGTGGGCCTGAGCATGGGCCTGGGCCTGGTGCTGGGCCTGGGCCTGCATGAAGACGGCGGTCTGCGCCTCGGCCGTCTGGCGCGCCTGCTCGGCCATTGCCCGCTTGCCCGGCAGGCGCAGTATCAGCCACAGCCAGCCCAGACCAATCAGGGCCAGCAGGCCCACCATCCACCATTCGATCATCGGTGGATTGTCGCAGGCCGGCACCGGCCAGCCTGTCTGGCGGGTGCCCCAACAAGGGCTGCAAAAGCACAGCGGGCGTGCAGCCTTGCAGCCGCACGCCCGCCGGTCAGGCCAGCCCGCGCGCGAGCGCAGGCCGCACCGGACATCACGCCTTGGCGATGTTCTCCGCCGTGAAGGGCATGCGCCGCACCCGCTTGCCGGTGCCGGCAAACATCGCGTTGGCCACTGCCGGGCCGACCAGTGCGGTGGCGGGCTCGCCGATGCCGCCCGGCTTTTCGGTGCTGGGCACCAGCACGATGTCGATCTGTGGCACCTCGTTGTTGCGCATGATGCGGTAGCTGTTGAAGTTGGTTTGTTGCACCCGGCCCTTGTCCACCGTGATCTCGCCGTAAAGCGCCGCGCTCAGGCCGAAGATGATCGACGACTGGATCTGCGCCTCCACGGTGTCGGGGTTGACCATGCGGCCCAGGTCGGCCACCACCGTGACGCGGTGTACCTTGGGCTCGCCGTTGACCATCGAGATCTCGGCCACTTGCGCCATATAGGTGTCGTAGCCCTCCATCAGCGCCACACCGCGCGAGCGGCCGGCGGCGGCCGGCGTGCCCCAGCCCGACTTCTCGGCGGCCAGCTTGAGCACGTTCAAGAAGCGCGGCTGGCCTTGCAGCAGCGATGTGCGGTAGGCCACCGGGTCTTGCCCGGCCGCAGATGCCAGCTCGTCGATGAAGCCCTCGTTGGCCCAGGCGTTCATGTTGTGGCTGACCGCGCGCCAATAGCCCACGCGCAGGCCGGCATCGTGTTTGACCGCGTCATGCCGGGTGGCCGGGATGCTGTAGGGCGCCACGGCGGCTTCGGTCATCAGCCCATCGGGTGCCTCGGGCGGCAGGCCGAAGATGCGGCCCGTGACCGATTGCGACGCAACCCGCCAGGTCATGGCCATCGGCTTGCCGTCGGCGCCGAGGGCGGCGGCCATCTGGTGCACGGCCAGCGGGCGGTAGAAGTCGTGCGTCATGTCGTCTTCACGCGACCAGATCAGCTTGACCGGCTTGTTCACCGCCTTGCTGAT
>JAYUQJ010000164.1:0-4416 GCA_043756825.1 Betaproteobacteria bacterium
CCCACAAATTTCGAAACATGAAAACGTGTCTTCGTCCGCCATGCGTCGTTGCAAATCCTCGCCATAGCAAAAGCTATGGCTGTGGTTTGCGCCTAGCCCGGCAAACGAATCCATCGTTTTCATCATGTTCCGAAACTTATGGGTCGGAGTACTAGCGCGGTTTGGCAGCGGCCTTGGCCTCGCCCTCTATCGCAAAGCGCAGCCCGGCCCGGGCTTCCAGCCGGCGCACCAGGGCCAGGCCCAGCGCCGCGCCGGCAGTCCATACCCCGCCGGGTGTGGCGCTGCGGTCCACGTCCTGCAGCAGGCACAGCGCGGCCTCGCTGATCATCTTGCTGGTGCTGCCATAGCCGGGGTCGCAGTCGCCCTTGACGCTGGCCTGCAGCACCCGGCCGTCGGCCGCCTGGCCGAAGAAGCGCAGGTCGTAACGGCCTTTCAGGCGCGCCTCGGCATCGGGCCCGTCGCCCGGCTTGGGCAGGGCCAGCTTCTGCAACAGGCGCCGGCTGGGGCCGAAGCCCAGCGCCCAGGCCTGCACGCGCGAGCCGGCGGCCAGGGTGGTGGCGGCCAGGCGGCCCTTCAGGCCGGGGCCGGTGATCAGCCGCTCGTCATACAGAAAGCCGCTGCCCCAGGGGTGGCCCCGCAGCGCATTGCTGCGGTGCACGTTCTTGGTGTTGATGATGGCCATCACGAAGGGGCCGGTCCAGGCCCGGGCCAGCGGATCCCAGGCGGCCGATTCGCCCTCAGGCTGGGCCGGGCCGGTGAAGCCGGGGGTCAGCGCAAACGGGTCGGCCATCAGCCGGGCGATGACGGGGTCGCGGCCGGCTTGCTCGAAGGTGGCCAGGGCACTGGCCACGGTGCCGCCGGACATGCCACCGCGCATCGACCTGACGCGGCCCTGCACCCGTGCCAGCGGCGCGCTGTAGCGGCGCTGCGCCTCGTATTGCAGGAACATCACGCCCAGATCGAAGGGGATCGAGTCGAAGCCGCAGGAGAAGACGATGCGTGCGCCGCTGGCCGCCGCCGGGCCCTGCAGCAGCGGGATCATCTGCGCCATCCAGGCGGGTTCGCCGCACAGGTCCACATAGTCGGTGCCGGCCTCGGCGCAGGCGGTTACCAGGGCCTGCCCGTGCAGCTGGTAGGGGCCGACCGTGGTGATCACTGCGCGGGCCTGCTGCACCAGGCGGGCCATGGCCGCCGGGTCGCTGGCGTCGGCGGTGACGAGCGGCAGGCTGTCGGGCGCGCCGATCGTGCGCCGCACCGCAGCCAGCTTGTCGGGGTTGCGGCCGGCCAGGGCCCAGCGCGGCGCGCCCGGGCTGCCTCCGGCGCCGTAGGCTTGCAGCAGGTACTCGGCCACCAGCCGGCCCGTGAAGCCGGTGGCGCCGAACACGATCAGATCGAACGGCCGGGAGGAATCGCTGCGCATCGCGCATGGTCGCACGGTCGCACGGTCGCGGCGCCGCGACCTGTCCAAGATCAAGGCCGGGGCCGGCGATTGGCGCCACCATCCGGGGCTCAACAGCGCCCAGAGACCCGCATGAAGCATGTCACCAGCATCAGCCTCGGCAGCAGCCAGCAGGATTTTTCCTTCGGCACCACCTTCCTGGGCAAGCCCATGCAAGTGCGTCGTCTGGGCGCCGATGGCAGCCTGGCCCAGGCCCTGAAGTGGGTCAAGGCGGCCGACGCCGGCAAGGCCGGTCATCGCGCCGACGCGCTGGGGCTGGGCCTGGTCAAGGACAGCCAGCGCCTGGGCCCGCGCCAGGCCCTGGCACAAGACGCCACCCGGCTGCGCGCCGCCGCGCTGCGCGTGCCGGTGACCACCGGCGCGCGGCTGGGCGAGATCTTCCAGGAATGGGCGCTGCGCCACACCCAGGCCACGCTGGGGCGCTATTTCGACAATGCGAATGTGCTGTTCTTCTCCGGCCTGGCCCAGTACCGGCTGGCCCAGGCGATGGGCGAGTACAGCCAGAACCTGCTGTTCGCCGACCCGCTGCTGCAGCTGGGCGTGCCCAAGCTGCTGACCTCGCTGGACGCACTGGGCCTGTATGCCAGCGGCGCCCACCATGTGTCGGACTGGGCGCCGCCGCGCCTGATCCCCGGCGCGCTGATGCGCCAGTGGACCCGTTTCGTCTTGCGCCGGGCGCTGCGGAAGGCCACCGTGGTGGTGGCCCCGGCGCATGAGCTGGACGACTTCGGCCTGGAGGAGCTGGCCGGCAAGACTGTGTTGACCAGCACCGTCAACCCGCAGCGCCTGGCGGCCTTCAAGGACAAGGGCGTGCACCTGGTGGTGGACGCCGCGCCCCTGCTCAACGGCCATGCCCTGGCGCCCGACCTGCTGGACGCGATGATCCTGGCCGCCACCGGCCGGCCGGCCGACGATCTGGCCGATGACGACTACCTCGACATCATCCAGCAACAGGGCCTGCAGCCGCAGCTGATCTACCCCAACGGCTTCAAGCGGGTGAACCGCTTCGCCTTCGTGATCCACCCGCTGTCGCAGGAATACTTCAAGGTGATCAAGCCGGTGGAGATGCTGTCGAGGATTTCGCCACCGCTGCTGATGGATTCGCTCGAGAAGGTGATGGCCTATGCGCCGCCCTTCGTCTACAGCAAGGTCGAGGGCATCCGCTCGCCCACCGGGGTGGAGGCCGAGGGCTGGCTGATCTCGGTCGGCGGCACGCCCCGGGAGATCATGGCCCACAGCCCCGAGTTCACCTACCGGCGCCTGCTGGACGCGTCGCGCATGGCCCAGCGCCTGGGCGCGCAGATCATGGGCCTGGGCGCCTTCACCAAGGTGGTGGGCGATGCCGGCGTGACGGTGGCGCGCCGGGCCACGCTGCCCATCACCACCGGCAACAGCTACAGCGCGTCGGGTGCGCTGTGGGCCGCGCACGACGCGATGCTGCGCATGCGCCTGCTGCTGCCACCCAGGGGCAGGCAGCGGGTCAAGTTCAAGGCCATGGTGGTGGGCGCCACCGGCGCCATCGGCGCGGCCTGCGCCCGCCTGCTGGTGCGCGCCGCCGAGGAGGTGACGCTGGTCTCGCCCGAGACCGCCAAGCTGCTGGCGCTGAAAGCCTCGATCCTGCGCGAGACACCCGATGCCCGGGTGGTGCTGTCGGCGCGGGCCGACACCCATATCGCGGCGATGGACATGATCGTCACCGCCACCTCGGGCGCCGGCAAGAAGGTGCTCGACATCCTGCAGGTCAAGCCCGGCTGCGTGATCACCGACGTGGCCCGCCCGCTCGACCTGCCGCCGTCGGAAGTGGCCAAGCGGCCCGACGTGCTGGTGGTCGAATCGGGCGAGATCCGCCTGCCGGGCCAGCCGACGATGAAGAACATCGGCCTGCCGCCGGGGGTGGTCTACGCCTGCCTGGCCGAGACCATCGTGCTGGCGCTGGAGGGCCGCTTCGAGACCTACACCATCGGCCGCCAGATCGAGTGGGAGAAGGTGCGCGAGATCTACCAGCTGGGCCTGAAGCACGGCATGCAGCTGGCCGCGATCTCGGGTGTGAACGGCGTCTTCAGCGACGCCGATATCGAGCGCGTGCGCACCCTGGCACTGGCGGCGCGGGCCCAGGCGGCCGCAGCGGCCCGGCCCGCGCGCAAGCGATCAGCCCGCTGCGCGGTGACCGAGCCGGGTTGACACGGCGGCCGCGGCATTGCGCATGGCCTGTGCTGTCGGGCTGTCCCAGGCCGTGTCAAGGGCGGCCGACGGACCGATGACGGTCAGCGCCAGCACGATCTGGCCGCGGTGGTCGAACACCGGCGCCGACAGCGCGCTGACGCCGGCCACCACGCTGCCGTCGGCCCTGCCCAGGCCTTGCCGGCGCACCTCGGCCAGCGTGGTCTTGGCAAACTGGGCCCAGCCGGGCAAGCCCTGGCCAGCGGCGCTGCGGCGCTCGGCCTCGTAGAGCGGGCGCACCAGCACCTCGGGCAGGTAGGCGGCGTAGAGCTGGCCCGAGGTGGTGCCGGCGATCGAGAACACCGTGCCCTGGCGCATGTTCACATGCACCGCCGCCGGTGATTCGGCCAGGCGCACGATGGTCGGCCCATGGCTGCCCCACAGGGCCAGCGCGGCGGTATGGCCGGTGTGCCGGGCCAGGTCCTCGATCACCGGGGTGGCCAGGCGCACCGGGTCGGCCTGCTGCAGGCTCATCAAGCCCAGCTGCAGCGCCAGCGCGCCCAGGCCGTAGCGACCGCTGGCGCGGTCCTGTTCGACCAGGCCGATCTTGCCGAAGCTCACCAGGTAGGGATGGGCCTTGGCTGCGGCCATGCCGGCGGCAGCGGCCAGGTCCTTCAGTGCCATCGGCCGGCCCTGGTGGGCCAGTGCGCGCAGCAACTGGCCGCCCACTTCGATGCTCTGGATGCCGCGCTGGGGGCTGTCGGGTCGGGGGTCGGGCGGAGTCACGGTGCGGGGGG